>JAGQWV010000421.1 GCA_020437045.1 Saprospiraceae bacterium
CCACTAAATGTGACCAAGGACCTAATAATTTTGTCCGCGAATTTTCGCAAATGCACGCGAATGAGCGAACATTTAAAGCTGCTTTCATCGAGTACTTTAGTTCGTTAATTGATCATTCTAAATGATTTCAATTCGTATATCCACAATCCCTAACCCCAAATCGCATCCTCAAACCCGGTCAAAATCCGGACCTCCCAGATAACTGCTCGTAAAATATTTGCGCATAAAAGAATCGACATTGGCTTGGCCTATTTTTTCGATGATCGTTGCAGGAGCGAGTCCAAACTGCAACGCTCTTTGTTCATTCTGATCATACGTGAGCTCCCGGTTAAATGAATATTTCACCACGGTAGCCGGAGGATTTTCCATCATCGACTGCAGGTCATCCATCATCTGCTTTAAGTCGCCCGAACGTTCGTAATAATCAAATGGATTCATTATTCCATCGTAGTCACTTCCTAAACAAATATGATCGTAAGCAGATGCGTCACCGATAACCGAGGCGATATGATATATATTGGTAAGCAGCATTTTCATATAGGATTGTCGCAAGCCCAAAATGGCATTTTGTTTTCGATGGTCATCAAAACCGATAATTTGCTTCCATTCCTGAAATTCTGCCAAAGCCTTACCTCCCGGCATTCGTCCTTCGTGTGGTGCCAATCCAATCAACCCATCACTTTCGATAATTTTACGAATATCTTCGTCATATAAATTAATCGACCAATGACTTAGATAGGCTGCACTATTATGTGCATTATGATCGGAGCCCCGCCACATATTGGTACTATAACCAGTCACTCCCCCATGACTATAAATGACCGGAATATTAATATTCAGCCGTTGTTTAAAATCATCCAGGAGGGCATAATATTCCTGACGTGCCGCTAAACTCATATGCTTCACATCAATCAATACTCTACGCTCCGCCGCGCTTTTGTGCAACAAAAGTCCGATCACTTCCCGACCCATTGGAGTAATACCTCCATTCATGCCTTGCTCCTGATCCAGATAAGTATCCATACCCGGGTATGCACCTTCTCCCTCCTGATAGGATTTAGCATGGCCACACAAGAAATTATTGTAAAAATGCGCCAGGGTAATAAAAAATGGAGTATGTGCCTTGTCAAATCCATGATAGGTATTGGTACCCTTTATCTTTCTAATATTCAGCCGGAATTTATTACGGATATAATTTAATTCTCCTGCGGTTAAGTCTTGATAATTCTTACGATAGAGACTGGCTCTTTCCAATTGCATCAAGGCATGACCTCCCTCGATTGTAAGAATCACCGCAATCATATCCGGATGATTATCGATAACATCGCGGTATTGCTGATAGGTGGAGACCAGTCTGAATTTTAAGCCGCCCGGTCCTGTCTGTCGTTCGCTATCCCGGATAAATTCGTACTCGTGAAAAGTGTCATTTAAATAATAGTTTATAGCAACATCGCCTCCCTCCTCTCCCACCATTCGCACAATACGATCTTTTGGAAGTCCACTGACACTTGCAGCCAGCGTAGGTATATTGGCACTATCCAGCACCCACCTCAACAAAGCTTCGCGAACCGGTTGTCCACTTTGCCGGCGCCGGTAAAGCCATCCGCGTTCCATGGGATGGAGGACAAAAAATACGGTGCGGATGTTCCCCCGTTTTAATTCCAATAGATTCGATTGAGAATTCCGGATCGTATCTCTTACAAAAGTTTGAATCTGCCCACTTAAACTATTAAATAATGCAGTGTCTTCCGGTACCGGGTCCCAAATATTGATATTTGGCCGGTAATCAAAATTATAATGCGGCTTGAAGGAAACATGGCAATGGATATCGGTGAGATGGTTTGGCATATCGTAATGTTTAACAGGTGTAGTTAAAATACTAAAATTATACCCGAAAAAAAATCTAATGTTTCTTCATAGCGAATTAAGAGAATCCATTTTATAATACTCCCAAACTAACACAGTCCGAGAACAAGATTGTCGCGATCGTATTCTAGATTTTCCTAATCGAAGCTCTTAATTCATTCTGACATTTACTACTAAGTACAGCAACTATGTAAAATTGTTACCAAAATTTTTAAATATACTTCGTTAAGAAAATCCTGCCGGAAGGAGAAAATTGCCAGAAAATGTGATTTAAGTTCATTACCCCGCTATTACCCTAACCAACAGATCTTCAAAAAATCAAAATTTTACGCCATTAACAACCGGAAAAGCTTTCGATCTTGCTAACCAAAGTTTTTTAACTTGTTGCCTAACTAAACTTTACAAACCCCATGTTTATTGGTCACTTTGCCGTTGGCTTCGGAGCTAAAAAATATGCCCCCATCCTTTCACTAGGTTTTTTATTTATAGCAGCCCAATTTCTCGATCTGCTTTGGCCAATACTCTTACTTTTTAATCTGGAGCAAGTAGTCATCGAGCCGGGGACCACTAAAATGACTCCACTCGATTTTACCCATTATCCATATACTCATAGTTTGTTATTTGCCCTGTTATGGAGTCTGTTGGGAACAGGTCTCACTTATCTATTACTTAAGAAAATTCGCCCGGCACTCGTCATCGGCATTTGTATAATCAGTCATTGGTTCCTGGATTTTTTAGTCCATCGACCGGACCTGCCTATTATGCCTGATGAAGCCTATAAAGTGGGATTGGGATTATGGAATCATCCGGTGGTTGCGATTGTTCTCGAGTTCATAGTTTTTATTGTTGGGGTGTTGCTCTATCAAAGACATACTAAACCTATATCCAAATTCGGTAACTATGGATTTATCGGCCTGGTTCTATTTCTCTTTCTTATTTATCTGGCCAATATCTTTGGCCCTCCCCCACCGGATGTCCAATCCATTGCCTGGGCGGGCCAGCTACAATGGCTATTTGTTATTCTCGCTTTTTATGTCGACAAACATAGAGTGTTTGTACAGACCAATGCTTAAGTTAGTATATCGCGCTTGTACTAATATTTTATGGGACCTAAAACCACTATTTCTTAGGAAGAGCCGATTTATGTGGTAAGCTTAAAATCAAATCTATTTGGCCGCGGCCAGGTTTGGTTCGGAAGCAGGTAGCGATTCAAGATAGGTCCAGATTGCATTGACCTCCTGATCGGAAAGCAAGCTAAATCGAGGCATGACGTCGCTTAACAGCTCTTGGTTCGGTCGTATTCCCTGCCTTATTGCCCGTTTGAAATCATCTTTACTCCAGGATCCGATCCCATGTTCTTTGCTTGGGGTCAAATTGGCACTAATCACGATTTCAAAATTTCTGTCCTCTATAGGATTCCCTCCGGCAAAATAACCTTCCGAATTTTCAGGAATCAGTACATCATTCGTTTCAAAACTCCGGGAATGACATTCATAGCAGGCAAAAACACTGGTAGCTAAATATTTACCATAGGCAAGTGTGTCCGAGGGTGCAGGTGCGTTGATCGTGCTCGTCGGTATTTCCAGAGGCTTAAAGACCCCTAATTTAAAGAGCGCCTTACCAATGAGCGAATACGAAGGCTTTGGATTACTTATATCGGATGGACGGGTAATCGGCGAATCCGATCGAAGATAGGCAATCACTGCAGCCAGATCCTGATCCGACATGTTAGGGAAAAGCATAAAAGGTCCAATAAAACGCCCCTTCCGGTTGATACCCGTACGTAGCATATGTGCCAACTCACCGTGCCTATATGCACCAATCCCTAGGCTACTGTGATTAGTTATGTTGGCTGACCAAATCTCCCCCAATCCACTTTCTGGTTTAGAAAACATGGCTCCACTCAATCGCTCATCAGCTCCTTTATGACATGTATAACAGACTGTCTCCACTATTTTCCGGCCCTGATTCACCGCACTTGAATCGTAGGACACCTGGATCGGCAGTGGTACCACGGTGTGCTCAGGCATGGGCGCAAAATTGACATATAATACAACCGTCAGGATGATACCCAATAGTACGGCAATAATAATGGCGGAAATTTTTAGTATTTTTTTCATTGTCTTACAGCGATTTAGATTTCAACTTTTGTCAAGTCAAAGGTCTGAATTGGGGAAGCAGACCGTTTGCAATCTTGTCGCATAAGTTTTAAAGATGGTAGCTTTTACATCGATTTTAGCCCTTGCTAAGAATTTCCGATGGTGCTAAACCAAATTGATCTTTAAAACATTTTGAAAAATAAGAGAGCGAATTAAATCCGACCTGATAGGCTACTTCGGACATATTCCCGGCATTATTAAGCAAGAGATCATGAGCTCTCTGGAGACGGAAACTCCGTATCAACTCATTGGGTGATTGATCGGCAAGTGCCTTTAATTTACGATGTAACTGACTCCGGCTGAGCGAAACGTCTTTTGCCAAATCCTCGACACTAAACGAAGGGTCTTCCATATTTTTTTCGATGACCTGCAACACATTGGTAAGAAATGCCTCATCAATGGAGTTGGAGGCGACTTCATTTGGCTTAAAGATCACATCCGAGGCAAATCGTCTGCGTAAAAGCCTTCGTTGCTGGATCAGATTCTTGGCTCTCACGATAAGCTCTTCATGATCAAAGGGCTTCGTTAAGTAGTCATCAGCGCCCACTTCCAGCCCTTCCATCTTGCCTTCCCGGTCAGCTTTTGCAGTCAACATAATGATGGGAATGTGTGACGTTTCCACCTTCTGTCTTAATTGCCGGCAAAGTTCGGTTCCATCCATTTCAGGCATCATCACATCCGTGATAATCAGATCAGGAATCATTTGCATGGCCTTCATCAGCCCCTCATAACCATTATTGGCGGTATCCACCTGAAAAATGGATTTCAATTCGCCGGATATATAGTTACGTAAATCACTATTGTCCTCCACCACGAGGATTAAGGGTTTTTGATCTGTCAATGGATCGTCTACTTGATCCATTTGATTTACTATTGAATCCCTGATATTATCTCCATTACCCAGTATCGGTGACGCCAAATCATGGACAATCCCGGTTTGAACTTGCGCATCGGAAAAGTAATGCTTAGCAATGGGCAACCAAACATGGAAAGTAGAGCCAGATTGTTCTATGCTATCGACGTGAATTTCACCTTTATGCAAAACCACTAATTCTTTGGTCAAAGCCAGTCCCACTCCACTACTGGATTCTCCCGAAAGCCCATTTTCCTTTCCACTAAAAAAACGGTCAAAGATCCGGGGAAGCGCTTGAGGAGCAATCCCAACACCACTGTCCCGGACAAAAATCTCAACGCTGTCATCTGCAAACATCGTTTCTAAAGAAATACGCCCACCTTCTGGTGTATATTTAAAGGCATTACCAATCAAATTGGACAGTATGTAACCAACCTTTTCCCGATCATACCAGGCCATAACAGGCTCGTTCGGAACATCCACCCGGTAATTGATTTGCTTCCGCATCGCCAGACTTTCAAACCCATAGCCAATGGATCTGATGAATAGGGCCAGATCACCGTTTCTCACAGCCAGCTGCATTTTACCTTCCTCCAATTTCGCCAGATCCAGCACCTGATTGACCAGATGCAGCAGTTGCTCCGTACTCCGGTTCATAACTAAAGCCTGATCTTCAGGCAAGGTAACATGAGCATTGCCTGCTGACGTCTTTATGGCCTGCTTTAGTGGTGTTTGAATAAGCGTCAGCGGGGTTCGAAATTCATGGCTGATATTGGTAAAGAAATCCGTTTTTAATCGATCGAGATCGCGTAATTTTTCTGCTTCAGCTTTTTCAAGTTTTAGCGCCAAATCGGCATCTTTCCGTCGGATTTGATTTCGAAAGCGCAAGTACTGGAACCCTCCCAGGAGCAGAAGTACGATCAAAGAAGCGACTACGATCACATTTTTTTGCACATTCTTTTGCTGCGCAATGGTCAGTTGTTGTTCTACCAGTCTTTGCTCTTTTTCTCGCGTCTGAAAATCAGTTTCAGCCCGTGCTAATTGTTCAGCCCGTTCCTGGCTATATAAAACATCTTTGAGTTCTGTGGCTTTTTTCAAATAAATATAAGCCTGCGCTTCTTGATCTATATCCTCATACATACGAGCTATTTCTTCGAACGTTCCTTTGAGAACCATTTTATCTTCCAGATTATGCCCCAGGTTTATTGCCCGGTCAAAGTAATGTTTGGCTGAATCCATATCTGACAAATAGCCATGTAAAACACCCAGATTGGTATAAGCGGTAGCTAATCCCTGATTGTAGTTGTTTTCTTTCCAGATCGACACCGATCTTCGCATATATGGCAAGGCTTTAGCATACAATTTCTGTCCCTTTAAAGCAAGCCCCTTTTCGTTTCCGGCATGGGCTATTCCATCCGAATAACTTAGTTTCTCAAATAATACCAAAGCTCGGTCAGCATATTCCAGTCTTAATTTGGGATCACGAGTGATACCTGCCAAATTATTATTGATCACGGCAATACTAATGGTATCGGAAATGGATTCTGCCATAGCCAGGGCCGACTCATAATATTCCTTACTTTTAGTAGTGTCAAGATTATCCGTATACGTCTGGGCAATATTGCACAAAGCCGTTACCTGCCGGTCCGTCTCACCCAGGTTTTTAGCAATTTCCAGTGCCTGGTACTGATAATTGAGTGCACTACTCATTTTATCCCTTGAGCTCAAAATGGTACCCATGAGATTGTAGACATCCATGAGTGAGGCAAGATCATCACTAAAATATTGACTGGAATCGACAGTGACTAAAACTTTCTCCGCTTTATCAAAGTCTCCACTGAGATAATAGCCAACGGCTTTCAAATACAAGGCCCGGTAGTGAAACAAGTCGGATTTAAGCTTTCCTGCGAGAAAAATAATTGAATCCACATGTTCAAGAACTTCGGAGGGAGGAATTGCGTAAAAATTGGATGCTATGTCATAGTGCAATTTCATCCTGGTGGAATCCGGTGCAAAATCCAGTTGATTTTTAAAGGCTTCCGTGTCCGAAATCTGGGCCAGAACAGAGGTCTTTAAAAAACTAAGCACCATGAATACGGCCAGGAAAACAAACCCGGTAGATTTTAATCCATGCCGCCAGGATGAACACACCATCTGTAATTTAAAACAGTTATTATCCAGATTAATCATTTGAATTCCCAGGTCAATACGAAGTTATTTTATCTAAGATAAAGGATATCGTAGTAAGCTCCGCATCTCCATTCTAAAAACCGTTGTGAATAAAATCTTTTCCGGAAATATCGAATTCTCTTTGTCCTCGATAGCAATGCAGAAAAACACGATAGGGAGTAGCTAATACCCTATATTTGCTTATTAAGCTATTTGCTATGTCTTCTCAGAATATTCAGACCGAAGTTGATGCAAGCTACCTCTACAAGATTTTAGCTGAGCATGAAGATGATCCGACGGTTGCGGATGTGCTCTTTCAAATGAGTGAAATAGAAAAAGGTCATGCGCTGGCATTTATGCAGAAAAATGGTCTTCCGGCAACGCCATTTCCGGCGCCATCTACCCGGGCGAAAATATTAAACCGAATCGGAAAGATAGTAGGCTATGACTATATTCTAGGGGTGTTGCTGGATACCGAAAAAAGTATTTCATCCTCGATTGGGCAACTCCGTAAGCAACGCAATTCGGTCCCTTCTCTTTCCGACACAGCTCATGTAACTATATTAAAAAATCTATTTAATAAGCCCGGAGTCCGGGGTACCACTTTTGCCCGTTTTGAAAAGAGACATCGTTCGGTCGGAGGGAATGCCCTGCGGGCGGCTGTACTAGGTGGTAACGATGGGCTGGTTTCGAATTTTAGTCTGATCATGGGCGTGGCTGGAGCTACGAATGGTCAATCGGAAGTACTCCTTGCCGGAATCGCTGGTCTGCTAGCCGGAGCGCTGTCGATGGCTCTGGGAGAATGGATCTCCGTAAAGAGTTCACAGGAATTGTACGAAAATCAGATGCAGCTCGAAATGGAGGAGATCGAAACCAATCCCGAAGGAGAGCGGAAAGAACTGGCTCTGATCTATCAGTCAAAAGGAATTGATCCCGTACAAGCTAATCAAATGGCCAGGGAAATGATGGAAGATAAAAATAAGGCTCACGAAATCCTGGTAAAAGAGGAATTGGGCATTAATGAAGAGGAATTGCAGGGATCGGCCATGGAGGCAGCACTTGCCTCGTTCTTTCTGTTTGCAATAGGTGCCATTATTCCTCTCCTGCCATTCTTTTTCATCGGAGGTTTAAAAGCAATCATTGTCAGCACGACCCTGAGTGCCATCGGACTATTCTTGATTGGAGCAGCTATTACGCTATTTACCGGTAAAAGTGTGTGGCATAGTGGATCGCGGCAGGTTATTTTTGGGTTGGCCGCAGCAGCTATCACTTTTGCTATTGGAAAAATTATCGGGGTATCAGTGAGTTAAATGACATTGGCAACCTTCCTGGTCCTTGAGTCTCCTGATCAAATTTTGCCCGTACCTGCTTTTTTTTCCGGGACAGATGAAGTCCTTTTATTCATTTTCCCGAATGCTTAATAATGGAAAAAAATCAGGTCAATATTTAGTACATTATTTTCTGGATCGACTCTTCACAAAATGCATTTTTCCTAAAAAATTTAAAATACTCAGAAATCATTGTGATCTTTTAAATCAAATATTACACTAAATCAATAGGGCCCAACCCACTCCTTATAAATTTAAATTCAGGTTAATTTCTCTTCCATAACAATCAAAAAATTCATGCTTAAATCATGAATAAGGATTTTTTTCCAAAAAACATACAACTCTAAAGCTTCTACTGTGGAAGTAAAACGTATATTTCTTTCCTATCTTTTTTTAACCACTTAGAGAAAAACATGAAGCGCAGATCCTTTATTCAGAAGAGTGTTGCCATTCCCTTCATACCCACCAATTTTAAAGACCGGAGCTTTGTGGAGGAAGATGAACTAGTTATTGAACGCTCCCTTCCGGGAAGACCTCATCAGGGAAAAATATTAGCTGCAATTCAACCCCACTCCGATGATATACCACTTTTTGCAGCAGGAACTGTGGCTAAATTAATCGACGAGGGCTACCGGGGCTATCTCATTCAAATGACCAATGATGATCATGCCGGTGCCGGCGATACGGTCGGAGAAGTCATTCGTAATAATGAAGTAGATACGGACAACGTCGCTAAAGCGCTCGGCTTGGAAAAAGTCTATAATTTATATTATCGAAATCATCGCATGGACAATATCAGTCCGGTGGAAATCCGGGCACGCCTGGTTTTCCTGATTCGCATGCTAAAAATTGATACAATCGTGTGCTATGACCCTTCCGGACACTATGAGGAAAATCCTGATCATTACATTACTGCCAGTGCCTGGGAAGCGGCCCGATGGATGGCCGGTGGCAGGCTCGATTATCCGGAGCATTTTGATGCCGGACTAAAACCACACACCGTATCGGAGATGTATTACTTTGCCCGGGGTCCCCAACTAGTAAACCGGGTGGTAGATATAGGTAAATATATTGATAAAAAAATTGAAGCAAACCTGGCCAACGTTACCCAAGGTCCAGCCGGAAATCAGGGAGCGCGAATTTATAACCAATTAAAATCCGAAGGGAAAAAATTAAACTTACTGGGTAACAGTGAAGAAGAAGCCAACAAAAATTATATAAAAAATGTAGTACTGGATATGGATTCTAAAAGACTGCGGGGGGTACCTAGCGATAGAGAATTAGGAAAACAATTCAATCTGGAATGGGCCGAAGCTTTCCACTATATCGGGCCAAAGCCAAACAAATTTCAAGAATACCTTGATCAAAATGTGCATTAATTATTCCGGGCTCGGAATATTACTTTTAGTTGGTAAGCGCAGATATAATTGCAATTTACAAGATAAACCACCCCTAGGGGTAGGAATATATTGCAGTAATAAAACGATTATGCATTAAAATACGACCTTTCGATGTCAAAGTATTCGTTGCTGACCAATACAATCTTGTTGCTTGTTTTTACCTCCTTCTATTCGCATGCGACGATCATCCACTGGATTGGAACAGACAACAACTGGACA
>JAGQWV010000422.1 GCA_020437045.1 Saprospiraceae bacterium
CACACCAGCCATATTCTTCCGGGCAGATAGACCACGATTCCACAATACCCCATTGGCTATAACTACCCCAATGCATTAATAACCCAAATTTGAGATCTTGCCATTTTTCCAGTTTCTTCAGTACCAGTGGATCTGTCTCAGGTACATATCGCTCATCTTCATAAATGGCTTGTCCCAGGATCATATTGCTGATCATGATTAATCCCAGGATGAAACTTATACTAAATTTTGTCATGATTTTGATTTTTTCTATTTATTGGACCGTAAAAGTGCCATGAAGCAGATCTTGTGCATTTCCTCCAACCATCACTTCAAAATCACCCGGCTCAACCCTGTGTTGCATGTTCTTGTCCCATATAGCCAGTTCTTCTGGCCCGAGATAGAATGTCACAACCTTTTTTTCCCCTTTCTTTAGAGAGATTCTTTCAAATCCTTTTAGCGTTTTTCGGGGTGTCGTAACACTGCTATAAAGGTCATTAATATAGAGTTGGACAACTTCTTCGCCATCTCGCTCACCAGCATTGGTGACTTCCACCGATACCGTCAATGTGTCTCGCGGACTGATCGTTTTACGGGTGAATGTTAGATGGTCGTAGCTGAATTTGGTATAACTGAGGCCATACCCGAAGGGATAGAGGGGATCCTGGCTTTCAGTCACATAACGGTGAATGGCCGATGGTTTCTGGTTGTAATAAATAGGGAGCTGGCCTACAGATCGTGGAAAAGTAATGGCTAGTCTTCCCGCGGGATTGTAGTCTCCAAATAGTACATCGGCAATGGCTGATCCCCCAGCTTCACCTGGAAACCATGCTTCCACTATGGCATCGACATGCGCGTCAATCCAATTGATGGATAACGGTCTGCCGTTGAGAAGCACACAGATTACTGGCGTTCCTGTTGCTTCAATGGCCTGGATCAGAGCGGTTTGCTCGCCATGAAGGTCGAGTGTGGCCACGTCCCGGTTTTCTTCCACCAATTCGTTCGATTCTCCGACAACAACAATGGCCACGTCGGCATCTTTTGCCAACTTTACGGCACGCTCCATATTTACCTTTTCCTGATTCCAGCGCAAGTGTGCACGGGCTCCCCAGCCTCCTTCCCACATTTCAACCCGCAGTTTATATTTTTCACCAGCGTTAAATTTCATGGGATAGGTTACGATATTGGTGGCCCCTTTGGTCCAGTTATCTATCACCAGTTGATCATTTACCCACATTCTTATACCGTCATCAGAGCTGAGACCCAGCCATCCCTCAAAGCTAACCTCCGGTTTGAGCCACCCTGACCAGCGCACGGAAAAAAGATCATCAGGGACGTTTTCTCCCGGTGACCAGGGCCAGTCAAATTCTAACATGCTGTCGATGCGGGTCAAGACCGGTTCTCCCTCCAAATGGCGATTATCATAATACGCACCTTCCAGACCATGACTCGATTCATCGGTCGTATAGAGGAATTCTGAGGGGATGGCCTGACCTTTGATGATCAGCGGTACACCCTCATCATAGAGCACCTCACAGGTTGCTCCCACGACTTTTTTGATACCCTCCAGGACGGTAATAGCTTTTTTATTTCGAACGGCATATCCACCTAACCTGGAAGCATTGGCATTGGGTCCGATCACCGCTATTCGCTTTAGATTTTTCCTTAATGGCAGTGTGTTTTCCGCATTCTTTAGTAAGGTAATCGATTTTCGGCCTGCTTCCAGGGCCAGTTGCTGGTGCTCAACCGTATGCATACTCGCCTGAATACTGCCGCTATCGATATAGGGATTCTCGAACAGTCCCAAAATAAATTTTAGACGTAGAACGGCTCCTGCTGCCCGGTTTATATCCTCTTCTGTTATCGATCCCTTATGGACCAGGGTGATAATGGTACTTTGCCAAAAGTCGTTTTCGAAATCATAAAACTGCATGTCGACCCCGGCGGAAACGGCCTGTCTGATCGCGTCTTCCGGTGAGGTGGCTGCAAAATGGGTCGTCTGGATATATTTTATGGCGCCTAAATCGGAAATTACGATACCCCGAAAACCCCACTCTTTCCTTAATACTTCGGTGAGCAACCAATGATTGGCTGCACAAGGAATGCCATCCAACTCTGTGTAGGCGCACATCGCTCCAAGTGCGCCACCCTCCACGTAGGCTTTTTGGAAAACAGACAGAAAATCTTCCCGGGCAGTACGTTCACCCACCAATACCGGCGATGAATTGCCACCCGCTTGGGGAATACTGTGTACCGCAAAATGTTTGGGTTCGGCAATAATGGCATCATGGGCGGATAAGGTATCTCCTTGCATGCCACGGACCATGGCCAGACCCAACGCTCCTGCCAGATAACTGTCTTCACTCAACGTTTCTGCAACTCTGCCCCAGCGCGGCTCTCTACCTATGCCCAGGACGGGGCCTAATGCATAGTGTACACCGTGTCCTCTGGCTTCTGTGGCGATCACATGCCCAATTTTCTCCAGAAGGGTCCGGTCCCAGGTGTTGCCCAATCCAATGCTCATCGGAAACGCCGTATTTCCGTCATCGACATAACCGTGCAGGGCCTCAGCCATGATCAGTGCTGGAATCCCCCAGCGATTATGGGATATGACATACTCCTGAAGTGCATTGATCATTTGTTCAGAGCGGGGATATAAATCATGGATTGCTCCTACTCCCAGGGTGTCGATAAGTGTAGCCGTTTTTTTTCGATCAAATTGTTCATCGGTTTTAAATCCTGGCCCGCGGTACATGTCCATTTGGCGTACTTTTTCCGCCAGAGACATTCTATTAAGTAAGTCGGTCACCCGCTCTTCCACTGGTACCTTCGGATTCTGGTAGGGAAAAGACTGGGCGTATCCCCTCACCGGGAGCACCATCATCAAAGGTATTAAGCCCATCCAGATACCGAATCCTTTCAAATTTGCCAGCCTAACTAGGATTTTCATTTTTCTGGTCGAATAGATGTTAAAACCGTAAATGTAAGGTAAACTCTTTAACCATCAAGACCGAGTGATATCCGTCAGTGTTTATTGCTTCGGAAGGTTGCCAGCATCATTTTTAATGTCGTTAGATAAGCTTACATTGGTGCCCTCTCGGTAGACCGGCAGCAAAATTATTGGTCACAAAAAGTGTATTGGTCTACCGTATTAAATTTAGACGATCATGATATTTCGAAGTATTCCTCATTTTTTCTTGTTTTTTCTGGTCTTGGGTTTGAGTGCAAACCTTCTTGGTCAAACCGATTCTTTGGATGATTGGGAAAATCCTCAGATTTTATCAAGACATAAATTGGATGGAAGGAGTTCATTCTGGCATTTTCGCAGTGTGCAAGAGGCGCTCGCCAATGATATTCAAAAGGTTGACAATTATCTTGATCTGAATGGTCAGTGGAAATTTCATTGGTCTGCCAATCCTGATGAAAGACCGACCAATTTTTATCTGGATGATTTTGATGTTGGTTCCTGGTCTTCCATCAATGTACCCGGCAATTGGCAGCTGCAGGGATATGGAGTGCCGATCTATGTAAATATTCCGTACGAATTTGCCGATAAAAGGCGGCCCATCACAGAAATGGACGACGGACCGCACCCTCCCCAGATTCCCCATGACTATAATCCGGTAGGTTCGTATCGACAAGAATTTGAGTTGTCGGGTGATTGGACTAAAGAGAGAGTGATCCTTCACTTTGGTGCCGTGTCTTCGGCCATGAATGTCTGGGTAAATGGTGAGAAAGTAGGCTACAGTCAGGGAAGCAAACTGCCTGCTGAATTTGATATCACCGATTATGTGCGTTCGGGATCAAACAATGTATCTGTAGAGGTATACCGATGGAGTGATGGCAGTTATCTGGAGTGCCAGGATTTTTGGCGCCTCAGCGGTATGACCCGTGATGTATATCTGTACCGCTTACCTGAATCTTCTATTTCAGACATCCGTGTGATTGCCGGCTGGTCTGCACAAGTGGGAGACCTGAAAGTCTCAGTTGATCTTGATCATCCCGGAGTCATTGAGGGAAGCGTCAATGTGCTGTTGTGGGATGGAGAAAAAACTATTTATCAGGAATCTATGGCCAATGGCTCTGGCAGTCTCGAATTCACCCATCGGGTAGAAAATGCAAAGAGCTGGTCAGCAGAAAATCCCTATCGCTATCAATTATTGATAACCTATCAGGATTTACATGGAAATATTCTTGATGCTACGACCCAACAGGTTGGATTCAGATCTGTAACCCTCAAAGACGGGCAATTGCTGGTAAATGGACAGCCTATACTTATTAAAGGGGTTAATCTGCATGAGCATCATCCCGAGACCGGCCATTATGTGGATAAGGAAACAATGCTAAAGGATATTACCCTGATGAAAAATTCCAATATTAATGCAGTGAGGACGTCACATTATCCCCAACCTGAATATTGGTATGAGTTGTGCGACCAGTATGGCCTTTATCTGATTGACGAGGCTAATGTTGAATCCCATGGCATGGGATATGGCGATAAATCACTGGCAAAAGATCCGTTGTGGAAAGAGGCGCACCTGGACCGGGCCAGGAGGATGTATGAGCGCGATAAAAATCACGCCAGTATTATTATTTGGTCATTGGGAAATGAAATGGGCGATGGTGTCAATACAACGGCCGAAGCAGATTGGTTGCGTGAGCACGATAAGACCCGTCTGGTGCATTCAGAGCGTGCAGGATTTGGGCCCAATACCGATATCGTGGCTTGTATGTATCCCCATATTGAGTCCTTGAAAGCCTATGCCGAAGGAGATAAGTTGGATATGGGTACCTCTTCCTATGGTCCCGACTTTTTAATTGATGCCCAACCAGCCCGGTCCCGACCTTTCATTATGTGTGAGTATGCACATGCTATGGGTAATAGTTTAGGGAATTTCCAGGATTATTGGGATGTCATTGAGAAATATCCCTATCTCCAGGGTGGATTTATCTGGGATTGGGTCGATCAGGGATTGACTAAAAGCACACCATCCGGGCAAAACTATTGGGGCTATGGTGGTGATTTCGGATTACCGGGGAGAATGCCCACCGACGAAAACTTCGTAATCAACGGAGTGGTTTTCCCAGACCGGAGTCCCCATCCAGCCTTAAAGGAGGTACATAAAGTCTATCAAAATATCGGTTTTGAATTTGACGAAGCCACGGGACAATTAATTATAAAAAATAAATTCTTTTTTAAGAATTTGGATCAGTACCAATTACACTGGAGGCTCCTGCGTGAAGGAAGACAGGAGAGAGAAGGATCTCTGGATTTTCCGATGACCGAACCACAATCGAGTAACAGTATTAATTTACCAATGCCGGGATTGTCGGATGGGGAATATTATTTACAGGTAGAAGCCATTCAGAAAATGGGCAGTGATTTGATTCCACCGGGACACGTAGTGGCGCGAGAGGAATTTCAATTGAGTTTTTACCAATTTCCCGATGATCTCAAGTCTGGGCCAGAATCGATTTCTGTAAATATTTCCAATGACTTTGTCAATGTCTCAAATTCAAAATTTCAGGTTGAGTTTGACAAGCATAGTGGATTACTGACCCGATATTCTTTTGGTGGAATTCCTTTATTAGTTGCACCGGTTAAACCCAATTTTTGGCGGGCTCCCACAGACAATGATTTTGGAAATGGAATGCCATTAAGACAAAAAGTTTGGAAAGATGTCAGTAAATACCAGCAACTACTTTCGTTTGATGTCACTGATGAAAATGCAATGACTGTTAGTCTGGATCAGGATGTACAACTCCTGCGTATATTCACACGATTCCGCTTGATCGAAGTGGATGGTGAGCTTTCTGTTCAATATATTATTAATGCAAAAGGAGAAATTCAATTCGATTATAAAATCACACAACTGGGTGATAACGTCATAGATTTGCCCCGGTTCGGAAGTATTTTGACGTTACCCAAAGACTATGATGAAGTAACCTGGTATGGCCGTGGACCCGGTGAAAATTATTGGGACCGGCACACGGCATCCTTCGTAGCTCGCTATTCGGCATCTGTACCGGAGCTCTATGTACCCTATATCCGGCCTCAGGAAAACGGCTACAAAACCGATGTGCGTTGGGTGCAGTTTGAAAATTCGATGGGAAATGGCATTCGCCTGGAAGGCAAGGATCTGGTGTGTTTTAGTGCTCACCACCAGACCGTCGGTGATTTTGATCCCGGCCTGACCAAGGCGCAAAGACACACGATCGACATAGAAAACAGACCCAATGTCTTTGTTAATCTGGATTACAAACAAATGGGTGTTGGGGGTGATGATAGTTGGGGTGCACGAATACACAAAGAATATCTATTGCCACCGGCTGACTACCATTATTCCTTTATTTTGGTGCCATTCAGTGGTAAGGATAAACCATAAGTGGTTATCATTTTTTGTGTCACGCGTGGCGATAATTAGTGTTTCATCGTAGAAGGAATTAATTCAGGTATTAATGTTGCATTGGAAAAAAATCAGAAGTTATTTTCATCAATGTTCTCGCCAGAGATATAGCGTGGAGTTAGAGGGGCATTATTTCTTTTGGTTATTTCTTGTTTTTATATATTCGGCATGCACGGAAAATTTTCCTAAAAAGGAGGTTATTATTTATGCTGAAGAAAATAATGACTTATATCAATTGTTGACTGGTGGTCAGGTGGCTTGTAAGCGTTTTGATCTGTTGCAAGATGCCTTACAAGCCTGCAGTGCCAATGATGTCTTGCTGCTGCTGGCAGAAGGATATCCAGAGCGTAAAACAGAATTGCCGGACGATTTTTACAAAATTCTGTCGGAGAAAAAGATCAAAGCTTATATTGAATTTCCGGATCGACTACCATCGGGTACGACCGGTCCTGTATTGCCTACCAAAAAAGAGCGACTGGTACTTACCCATAGTAGTACAGCATTTTCTCTGGTGGAAGGGCAGATTCTCGATGCCGGCCTTTTTTCTTATACCCGGGTGGACGACCGCGATGCCTGGCTGAAAGGAGCGAATGTTGCCGGATTTCGTAATGCCATTTATGGTTTGGACTCGACCGACCATTTTCCAATATTATTCGTTGATGACGGGCAATTAATTGCAACAACAAAGTTGAGTGATTTTCGGCATAGCCGTTATTCACCCATTAATGTGGTTCAGGGTGTTATCAATGATATTTTGCATTATTTAGAAATTGAATTAGATGAGAAGACCTTGCAGTGGTCTCCTCTTGTAGTACCGATGTATAATGCCAACCAGAAATTGACAGATGATGCTTACCGCAAGGCGGTACTGAAAGGAGCTTCCTGGTATATTGATTCCCGGTTTTTGATTCATCCCCAGTGGCAATCTCAATGGAGAGCTTATGATACGCTGCCGTTGCCCGTGGGGCCTCCGGTCGATACATCTTTTCCGTCGGGTGATGGGTCTTTGGGGGTGATGGAAGGTCATTATTCATATATTAATCCGGATGGCAGCCAACCATATCGATATTGGTTGCGTGCAGACTGTGTTGCTGAAACAGCAATGACCCTTTCGATGGCTTCATCACTGGATGATCATAATGTCTATGACAGCATTGCCTACCACCTGATGGACTTTCTTTTTAGCAGTCCAACGTTCAAGACCCGGGCAAATCAGAATCCCCGGTCTAATGCTTACGGGTTGATCGGTTGGGCAGATACGCATCCTTATGTCTATTATGGTGACGATAATGCCAGAGTCCTTCTCGGATCTATCTTGGCGGCCCGGATGCTGGACGAATCAAAGTGGAATGAAGAAATCGTAGAATTGATATTAGCCAATTTTCGCACCACCGGCAAGAATGGATTTAGAGGTAACTCTTTGCGCGAACCATCGATCGAGGATGCTTCGTTGGCCGACTTAATGAGTCGTGATCTGATTAATCCCGCACCACATTATGAATCCTGGCTATGGGCCATCTATCTCTGGTTATATGACAAAACAGGTTATGCTCCTCTATTGGAAAAAGCCAGGAAGGCTATCAGCCTAACGATGGAAAAATACCCGGACGAATGGATTTGGACCAATGGTATTCAGCAAGAACGCGCGCGGCTCATTTTGCCATTGGCCTGGCTACTACGGGTGGAGGATATACCTCAACATCGCCAATGGTTACAGACTGTCTGTGGAGATCTGTTGCAACGGCAAGTTGCCTGCGGAGCTCTTAGGGAAGAATTGGGAGTGGGTAACAAAGGTAAATATGGTGCTCCGGCATCAAATGCAGCTTATGGTCATAATGAGGCCCCGGTGATCCATGAAAATGGAGACCCTGTCGCGGATATGCTTTACACCAGCAACTTTGCCTTTTTTGCGTTAAACGAAGCGGCTGCAGCCAGTGGCGATAGCAGCTTGATGGCTGCAGTCGATGCTCTCGCCGATTTTCTGGTTCGTATTCAGACAAATTCCTCGCATCGACCAGATTTAAATGGCTGTTGGTTCCGGGCTTTCGATTATAATGCCTGGGAGTATTATGGCTCCAATGCAGATCATGGCTGGGGTGCATGGGGTACGCT
>JAGQWV010000423.1 GCA_020437045.1 Saprospiraceae bacterium
CGAATCAAGTAAGAATAATTCTTCAAAATAATTAACCTAACAGTTTAGATACTTAAGGATGGGGTAATATGGCACATCTATTGTTTTAATGAAGCATTATTCACCCAGAATAAAATTTGAAGAAAAACAGTGAGAGCACGAGATTTTAAGAAAGAGGAAGCAATATGTGAAGCATCCATAGATTTGATTAATCGAAAAGGTCTAGCAGATACGTCGATGTCACAGATTGCAAAACAAGCCAATGTATCACCGGCAACGATTTATATCTATTTTAAAAATAAAGAAGACCTGCTTAAACAACTTTATTTGCGTATTCAACGTGAGGCAAGCCAAAGCATTTTCACTGGCTATGAAAGTTTCTTACCCTTAGATGAAAGCTTTAAAATTTTATTGCGCAAGGCCTATCAACACTTTTTGCGTAAACCGGAGCACTTTGTCTTTCTGGAGCAATATTCCAATTCTCCATTGATCGAGAAAATCGATAAAACGGAAATTAACGATTACTTTGAGCCTTTGTACAATTTATTTGATAGAGGCAAGCAAAATAAGATCATAAAAGATTTGCCCAATGAGATGCTGCTTTCTTTTACTTTTTATCCAATCATGCAATTGGTTAAATACCACCAATCCGGTCGGTTACGCTTAGAGTATAATCAACTGGAGGCGACATTAACCATGGCTTGGAACAGTATTAAAAAAGATCGGGAAATTGATAGCTTTATCAGTTTTCGTTAGTGAATCTGTCTAAGTATATTGGCAGGGCACTTCTTCTTTGGTGAGTGAATAAATGAGTTGACTCATGGCTATATAATCCGGACATACGCTCAATCTTGAGAAAGATTATCTTTACCCGATGATCTATTTATCTGTAGAAAAACTATCAAAAAATTTTCCAGAACAGCCCCTTTTTACCGACCTGACATTTGGTATATATAAGGGAGAGAAGATAGGATTAATTGCCAATAATGGTAGTGGAAAATCCAGTCTGATCAAAATCTTGGCGGGATTGGATGAACCAGATGCTGGCCGTGTTCACCTCACCGAAGGTTTGTCTTTGGCGGTACTGGAACAAGAACCGGAATTTCCTCAAGGTCAACTTATTAGAGAGATTTTGGAGAATGCACATCGGGAAATTCGGGAACTGATTGAAGCCTATCATACCCTACTAAATGATCACGATTCTTCTCCGGATGCTACAGCACGACTGGCGGAGCTCTCTGCAAAAATGGAGGTCCACAATGCATGGGATTACGACCGGGATCTTCAGGCGTTCTTGACCAAATTTGGTATTGATGATCTTGATCAAATAGCCTCAGCACTTTCCGGGGGACAGAAAAAAAGAGTTGCATTAGCCTTGACCTTGTCAGCGCATCCAGATCTGATCATTTTGGATGAACCCACCAACCACCTTGATATCGATATGATCGAATGGTTGGAAAATTATCTTGCCGCATCTAATGTTACCCTCCTTATGGTCACTCATGATCGTTATTTTCTAGACAAAGTTTGCAATCAAATACTCGAACTACATAATGGAAAATTATATCGACATCAGGGTAATTATGCATATTTCTTAGAGAAGAAAGCTGAACGGGAAATGATTTTTGATCGGGAAGTTGAAAAAGCCAAAGGCATGCTTAAGAATGAATTGGAATGGATGCGACGTACCCCTCAGGCACGAACTACCAAGGCTAAGTCAAGAATTGATGCCTTTTATGATCTGGAAGAAAAAGCGACAAACCGGAATATTAATCCTACGCTCAATCTTTCTGTAAAGATGAACCGGATCGGTGGTAAGATACTGGAGGTGAAGAATGTAAGTAAGGGCTTTAATGACACAACTTTAATTAAAAACTTTACCTATACCTTTCGCAAAGGTGACAGGGTAGGTATCGTTGGTCCCAATGGATCGGGCAAATCAACATTCCTTAATTTATTGACAGGAAATTTAACTCCCGACTCAGGACAAATTAATAGAGGGGAGACAGTAGTGTTTGGTTACTATACTCAGGTGGGGATTAGCTATCGGGAGGACGAAAGGATGATTGATTTTATTAAGAGCATTGCCGAATACATCACATTGGCCAACGGTGTGAAGCTGTCTGCCAGTCAGTTTTTACAGCATTTTATGTTTCCACCCGAAATGCAATATAAGCCGATTGCTAAATTAAGTGGAGGTGAAAAGAGAAGGTTGTATCTGATGACGGTGCTCATCCAGAATCCTAATTTCTTGATATTGGATGAGCCAACGAATGATTTGGATCTACTAACATCAAATAAATTGGAGGTATTTCTTGATTCTTTTGGTGGTTGCCTGGTACTAGTGTCACATGATCGCTACTTCATGGATAAACTGGTAGACCATCTATTCATCTTTGATGGCTCCGGGCAGATTAAAGACTATAATTCAACCTATACAGAATACCGGTTGAATCAATTGAATACCACCGAAACGACTAAGAAGGTCATAACCGAACCAGCGAAATCGACTAAACCGTCCAATAAGGAGAAA
>JAGQWV010000424.1 GCA_020437045.1 Saprospiraceae bacterium
ATCGAAAGCCTTATGTGACAAAGGCTAGATTCTAGCCTGTATGTTTAGCTAGTGATTTTTTTCCCGGTTCTCGACGACCATAATCTGATAGGAATTATATGCGTTTTGAACAATAATGTAGCTAATGGGGCCCAGCGCAACTAATGGGTTGACAAAAGTCAGCGCTATCCATAATCCAAACATCGTGTTTTTCCTGCCTAAGGCCAGACTACCAGCAAATGGTTTGCCTTCAGGACCCAAATATTCTCCGAGTTTAAAGGTAAGCACACAGATCAATATAGTCAGGACAAGCACCTGGATGATAAATGAATGTTGAATTTGATCATTACTTTTTAGAAAAACAGTAGCATTTCCACATGCCATCCAGACATTGAAGAGAAACAGGTAAAATGCGATCATCCTTCCCTTCAGTATATATTTTGTCAAGTTTGTGCTTAACATTTTAATCATTGAGGCTATGAGTAAGGGTATGCCAACCACTTTAAGTACGGGAATTAATACTTCAAAGATGGAGATAGGTTGGTCAATAGGCATAATTAAGGGAAGCACCAAGGGAAGGATTAAGGCTATTAGTGGATTAGTGATGATCACTGCCGCAGTTACAAATGCGACTTCGGTACGCATAAATTGAGCCAGAACAGGGGCGGCAGCAGCAGTGGGAGGAACGCTGCATACAAAAGCGGTTAGTGCTAGAGTTTTGCCAAATGGCAATGCCAAAAGGTAAAAAATCAGGGGTAGAAGTACGTTGAATAAAGCGATGTAAACGTGTCCTCTTTGAAATATATGATAATCGACGCGCGTGCCCAGGAAAGCGAAGAAGAGCATGATCATCAAACTGTATTGAATCAAGAAAGTGATTTGAGATCCCTGAGGAAATAGAATACCCAGGATAATAGCAATGAGGATTAGAAGGGATTGTTTCATTTTGCACGTTAAAAGTACAAATTCTGAGACTCAAATCACCCGGGAAGCGAGAGATGATTGAGACATCTAGCTTTATTTCAAATCAGGGCTATTTGTCATGGAGTGGATGAGGTTGCATGTCTAATGGTGAAAACATTCTATACTTAAATCTTATGCTGCAAAATAAATGACACGTTGATTAGACCCTTTATCTCATTGGAGCATTAAAATCTAAGGACTCCAACTCTATATGATTTACCTACCAATGCATGCGCGATAGGTCAGTCGTTGAGATACTTGATTTGTGCTAATGCATTCTTGACTTCAGTGACGGGTAATTGGCACACTTTATTTTGGCACACATAGATCATCGTATTTCCAGCCTGCAATTTGTCCTGAAGTAATTCGAGACTACCTTCAGTAGTCCCTCCCAAATAAATGGCGTTTGGGAGAAAACTTCTTTGCATACTTTGGGTCAGGTTTTTTACCTGATCTCCTACGATGGCAATTTCGTAGGTGGGAAGCAATTTTTCCAGATAAAGTATAGCCCAATTACTGTAAAATCCGGTTTGTCCAGAGGAGATTATCGGATTGATAAGATTGTATAGCATAGAGTCACTTATCAGGTTATAATCTGAACTGGGAAAGTATTGGCCTAAATAATTCAGATTCCGAGCCATTGCACTGTTTGATCCGGGAATGACATTGTCACCGATTTCCTTTTTCCGGGCAATCAATGGAGGATCCAGATTAGAGGTGTAATTAAAGAGCCGGGCTTCTTTATCATAAAAATGTTCGATGGCATAATCTGTCAGGTTAACCGCATCACTAAGCCATTTTTCATCAAATGTCACCTGGTACAGATTGACAAAGGCTTCGGATAAAAAAGTATAGTCGTCCAAAAAAGCATTTATTTTGACTTGACCGTCCTTATAGTTGCGATACAACTGATAGTCTGATTGAAGTAAATTACTTTTGACAAACGCAGCGTTTTTTAGTGCTAACTCTAAAAACCGGGAATCACCCAAAGCCTGATATGCATTAACCAATCCGGTGATCGTTAGTGCATTCCAAGCAGTCAAAATTTTATCATCCAATCCCGGCCGTACTCTTTTATCTCTTGCGAGCATGAGTCGTTGCTTCGATGTCCCGATTGATTCCATCATATCAGAAATACGAAGTCCTAGATTCGTGGCGACTTCGATATCCGTTTTTGGGCGATGCAAAATATTAGAGTGCTCCCAATTTCCTTCTGGCGTTATGTCATAATATGCCTTAAAGATTTTACTTGCATCCCCGAGAATCGAATCAATTTCATGTTCGGACCAAACGTAAAATTTTCCTTCTTCGCCTTCACTATCCGCGTCGAGTGAGGAATAGAAACCACCATTTTTGTCAATCATTTCTCGTTCCAGCCAATCAACTGTTTCATTGATGACCTTTTTGTATAAGTCCTTCTGAGTAACCTGATAGGCTTTTGCGTAAAGTGATAATAATTGTCCATTATCATATAGCATCTTTTCAAAATGCGGGGCTAACCAGATCGAATCCGTAGAATAGCGGGCAAATCCACCTCCAATCTGATCATAGATGCCGCCATTCGCCATCTGATCAAGGGTGATTTCCACAGCATCCAGAGCCTCTCGGTCTCCAGTCATTCCATAATAATTGAGCAGGTACAAATAGTTATTGGGCATGGGGAATTTGGGTGCACCTTTGCTTCCTCCGTGATCAAAATCAATATTCTTAAGCAGAGACTTGGCCATGTTATGTGCTTCTTTGCTATTTAATTTTTGAGGTGTACCCACTACAATTTCATCTTGCTGACGGATTCCAGCAGTGATTTGTTTGGCATAATTCTCAAGTTTTTCTTTGTCCTTTTGCCATAAATTTTCAAACTGATCAAGTACTTTCAACCATTGGGCCTGGGGAAAATAGGTGCCAGCCCATACCGGGCGTCCATCTGGCAGGGCAAAAGCATTAAGTGGCCATCCACATCCTCTACCTGAGGCAAGTTGACAAGCGGACATGTACACATCATCAATATCTGGTCGTTCTTCTCGATCGACTTTAATACAGACAAAATTCTTGTTCATGATTTCAGCGACTGCCACGTCCTCAAATGATTCATGTTCCATCACATGACACCAGTGACAGGCAGCATACCCAATACTTACCAGGATCATCTTATTCTCTTCTTTGGCTTTATTGAGTGCCTCCTCTCCCCAGGGATACCAGTTGACGGGATTATGTGCATGTTGCAGTAAGTATGGACTGTTTTCGTGAATAAGGTGATTGGTATGAATTTGATCATTTTGTTGACTAGCCATGCGACAAGAAAAAGTTAAGATTGAAATGAAGGCGATGAGCAACGAGCGATAATTCATCTGTTGATGTTTTCTGATGCAGCTGTTGGTGCTTGAAATATTTCCTGTATGATATGCTGCCGGTATTCAAAGATATTATCAATTCTTCTGCTGATCATCATTTGATTTATCAATTGCCCCAGAAACCCCAGAGGGATCGCATAATATAATCGGTCATTCATGATGACACCATCGGTGGTAGATCGGAAATGATGCTCATGATGCCAGATAGCATAAGGACCTGCTCTTTGTTCGTCTATGAAGTATTCCTGCTCTCGGACGGCAGTTATTTCAGTTACCCAGGTTATTGGAATAGAAGCAATTGGAGAGACGCGATAACGAATAAACATTCCAGGATATATGGTTGTACCCTTTTGCTCAGATAATACCTGAAACTTCATGAAATCCGGTGTAATTTTCTCAAGATTATGGGGGTTGCCAAAAAACTCCCAGACTTTATCCAGGGTTTCGGGTACTACCGTTTGCCATTCTTTCTCGTAGATTTTCATAATCAGTGTAATATCATTTTGGACAATAATGTTTTGTCTTTCTTTAAATTGGTTAATTCTCCTATATGTTAAGGGCTAAAGTTCCTATTATTATTTTTTTAGATTTGTTTTCTAAAATTAATAAAGCATGAAATTTACTTTACCCTTACTATTTCTTCTTTTTTTTACGTCTAGCGAGATAACGGCGCAATGTGAGATTGTTAATGGAAATTTCGAGAGCTGGACTGATTATACAGATAGCTTCGAAAATGAATTGGATTTTGAGTTGACTTATCCAATTGTCTTTCCTACCAATTGGTTTTCAGTGTTGCGACTTACCGAAATTGCTCTTTCAGGATTTATTGTACAGTATTTTGATCAGGATACTCTAGATATTCCTCTCTTCGAAGGTTTAAGTCAATATTCACCAGGAGCCAATGGCACTGAATCTGCAGCAAGGATTAGCGGTGACACCTTATTACTTGCCAGTGATCTATTGCAGATTATCCAATGTTCTGGTAGACCTGAGAAAATGACGGGATATTTCAAATATGAAGGTGAAGGCCAGGATACTTTGATTGTTTCTGCAGTGCTGTTTAAAGGAGGCGATATGGTCGACTCTTCGTCTGCCATTGGTTATGCTTATTTTTCAGTGGTTGGATCGCCGATTGATATTAGTAGGGGCGTAGCCGACTATACCGGATTTTCAGCCGATTTCAAATATAATAGTGACGAGATTCCTGATACGGCCGCGATTATAATCATAAGCAGTAAAGACGAGCAAAATCCAAATGACACTTCTTACCACGTAGTGGATGAAATCCAATTTGAAGGTGGAATCGTATCTACACATGATGTGTATCGGGAAGCTCCCTTTATCCTTACTCCAAATCCAGCTTCGGAAGTGTTAACGCTAAACTTGGACAGCGGAACTCCTTTACGTTTACAACTTTACGATGCAATTGGAAACCAAGTGTTGGACCGCCAGGTTTCAAACGGTAGCTCTGTGCCCGTAGCCCATTTACCTGTAGGAACGTATATGAGTCGCATCAGGACAGACCAGGAAATCCTCTGGCAGAAACTAGTGATTAATCATTAAGCTGCCCAATTAACTTTTTTTTCGCAGCCGACTTAGAAGTAATAAGAATTATTTTGGGCCAACTTCACATATTTCGGAGTGTACTTTCTTCTCAAACTTTGTGAAGTTGGCCTGGAATAATTCCACCAGTCGATTCATGGTTTTGTCATAGGCATTTTTATCAGCCCAGGTATTTCTGGGGTGTAAAACCTGATCCGGAACACCGGGACAATGGGTGGGAATTTTCAGGCCGAAACGCTCTTCCTTGACATATTCTACTTCGTTCAGCGCTCCACTATGGATGGCATCTAAAATGGCTCGTGTATATGCCAATTTAATTCGACTACCTGTACCAAAAGAACCTCCGGTCCAGCCTGTGTTAACTAACCACGCCTTCACGTGGTGTTTGGAGATTTTATCAGCCAGCAGTTTAGCATAAGTATTTGGATGCCACATCATAAAAGCTGCACCAAAACAGGCAGAAAAGGTAGCTTGAGGTTCTTTAATTCCCATTTCGGTCCCTGCTACCTTAGCGGTATATCCGGAGATAAAGTGATAACTGGCTTGATGAGGTGTAAGCTCGCTCACGGGTGGAAGTACTCCAAATGCGTCAGCAGTCAGAAAGATAATGTTTTTGGGATGTCCTGCCATACAGGGAGTCTGTATGTTTGACATAAAATGAATGGGGTATGATGCCCGGGTATTCTGCGTAATGGAAGTATCATGATAATCTACTTCTCTGCTTTCCTTATTATACACTACATTTTCCAGGATCGTTCCGAACCGAATTGCATTGAATATTTCCGGTTCTTTTTCCTGACTCAAATCGATTGCCTTGGCATAACACCCTCCTTCAATGTTAAATACACCCTCTTCAGTCCAACAGTGTTCGTCATCACCGATCAATTTTCTTTTGGGATCGGCACTGAGTGTCGTTTTACCGGTGCCCGAAAGTCCAAACAAAATGGTTACGTCTCCATTTTCGCCAACATTTGCCGAGCAATGCATCGGCAACACTTTTTCGAGAGGCATGAGATAATTCATGATCGAAAAAATGCCTTTTTTCATTTCTCCTGCGTATTCGGTGCCCAGGATGACAAACTCTTTTCGTTCCAGATGTAGATCAATGCTGGTGGTCGAAGTCATCTGACTGGTGTATCTGTTGGCCGGAAAAACGCCGCCGTTGAAAATTACATAATCTGGTTCGCCAAAATTTTCCAATTCCTCTTTACTAGGCAGAATCAACATGTTTTGCATGAAAAGTGCGTGATAGGCTCGGGTACATATGACCCTTACCTTCAGTCGGTATTTGGGGTCCCAACCGGCAAAGGCATCAACTACAAACACCATTTCACGGCTATTGAGAAAATCAATAGCTCTTTCACGATTTATCATGAAAGTATGTTCGTCTAAGCCGATATTGATGTCTCCCCAATCGATATTTGATTCACTATCCGGATGACGAACGATTCTTTTGTCTTTTGGACTCCGCCCGGTCTTTTTACCCGAATAGACAAGTAGTGCTCCGGTGTCGGACATTGCTGTACCTTTTTCCCGACGAAGTGCGATTTCATATAGTTCAGGAACACTCAGATTCCGGTATACTTCGTCATTGTGAATTTCATACTGCTCTAATGAAAATGATTTCATGAATAATAAATGTTTAGACCCCACGAAAGCAGAGTAGTAATAAAAATACTTTCTACCTTAAAATAAAGTATTGATTACCAACCTTCTGGTGACTAGTATCAGTAGCTTGTATGACGCTCATTTGCAAAAATGCAATTAAGAAACAGCTTTGAAGAGCGGCTCTGATGTGTGATTACTTCTGGTAAGAAAAATGTTAAAAGGTGGCTGACTACATGTTTTTTACTTCCTGAACCAACTTCTGAATGGAGTCCTTGGCGTCACCAAATAGCATTTTGGTCTTGTCATGGAAAAACAATGGATTTTGTATCCCAGCGTATCCAGCACTCATACTTCGCTTCAGGACAATGATATTTTTTGCATTCCATACTTCCAAAACAGGCATACCATAGATAGGTGACGAGGGGTCATCTAACGCAGCAGGATTGACCACATCATTGGCGCCAACAATAATTACGGTATCAGTATCCTTGAGGGCGGAATTAGCATCATCAAGATCCAGTAACTTTGGATAGGGAACGTCGGCTTCTGCAAGTAGTACATTCATGTGACCCGGCATCCGTCCTGCAACAGGGTGAATGGCATATTTGACATCAACTCCATTGGCTTCCAATAGATCGTCTAATTCTTTGACGGTCTTTTGAGCCTGCGCAACGGCCAATCCATAACCTGGCACAAACATCACGGAATTCGCATAAAACATCTGGATCGCTACGTCATTGACTGTTGCTACCTTGGCTACCTGATCATCGGTACCGGTACTTGCACCTCCGCCACCAGTACTTCCGAAACCTCCGATAATAACATTAAGCAGAGATCGGTTCATGGCTTCACACATTAAGACGGTGAGAATCGTACCTGCCGCTCCAACCAGAATACCCCCGACAAGCATAATCTGATTACCATAGATCAGACCGGCGGCAGCAGCTCCAATTCCAGTGAATGAGTTTAAAAGTGATATTACCACAGGCATGTCTGCCCCTCCAATTGGAGCCACGAATGATACTCCATAGATCAATGACAAGAGGAGGAAAAGACCGGCAAGCCATATGCTGGCGGTATGTCCTTCAATGGTTAGCCAAACAAACAGCACAACCACGATGATCAATAAAATCAGATTGATGATACCATGTCTTGGCAGGATTACATTTTTGTCTTTTACTATACCATCAAGCTTTCCATACGCTAACATACTACCGGTAAAAGAAACAGCACCGATCAGCAACGTAAAAACTGCAATTCCCAATTCTCCGGTAGTCATAGGAGACACATTCTCGTAAAATTTGGTCAACTCGGCGGCGGCAAGTACCGTAGCGCATGCTCCTCCCAGACCATTAAAGACAGAGACCATTTGCGGCATAGCCGTCATTTGTATTTTCTTGGCAGACAGCCATCCGACGACACCTCCTATCAGTAAGCCCACAATAATCCACAGGTAATTGTTACTGGCATTGACGATGGGCTCAATCATAGCACCAAGAATGGCAACACCCATACCTATTCCGGCGAGGATATTTCCCCTTCGTGCAGAATCAGGAGAACTCAGTAATCGTAGCCCCCAGACAAATGCTACTGCACCCACTAAGTAGAAAAATTTGACCAACGAAGGTAGCAACATGACTATTTCTTTTTCTTTTTAAACATTTCTAACATGCGATCGGTCACGGCAAAACCCCCAATCACATTCACCATTCCCAGGATCACCCCCAAAGTGCCAAGACTCAATTGTAACATATCATCTGGAGCCGCTCTTCTTACCAGGATGATCGCTCCTATGATCACCACCCCACTTACTGCATTAGCCCCCGACATCAGGGGAGTATGCAAAACCGTAGGCACCTTTGAAATCACCTCAAATCCAAGAATAATGGTAAAAATGAGCAAATAAATCATGATTAATTGCTCATTAAAAAAATGGAGAATAGTATCCATATTTCTTCTTTTATTGGGTGATACAAGCAGAACTTACGATCTCGTTTTCGAAGTCGAGATTTAGCTCACCCTCTTTAATGATTAGTTTTAGAAAATTTAGTAAGTTATTGGCATAGAGTGTACTGGCGTCTTCCGGCATAGCACTGGCTAGATCGGAATCCCCAATAATCCAGATTACCTTATGTTGAATGGTCTGTCTGTCCTGGGTCAATTCGCAATTCCCGCCAGTGGATGCTGCCAGATCAACAATGACTGACCCTGGTTTCATGGCTTCAACCGTACTGGTTGGCACCAAAATTGGCGCTTTTCTGCCCCGTACCTGGGCCGTAGTGATGATGACATCGGCATTCATCGCTCTTTTTTGCACTTCTTCTCGCTGACGTCGGATAAAATCTTCATCCTGCTCTACCGCATAACCTCCAGCTCCAGTATCTTCCTTTGCTCCGGCAACTTCCACAAATCGAGCACCTAAACTCTCAACTTCCTGTTTTGCCGCTGAACGCGTATCGAAAGCCTCTACTTGTGCACCAAGTCGCTTTGCCGTGGCTATGGCTTGCAGTCCCGCAACTCCTGCACCTAATATTAGCACCTTTGCTGGTTTGATACTACCTGCTGCGGTGATCATCATCGGAAAATATCTAGGCAGTTTTAAGGCCGCACTTAGCACAGCTTTATATCCGGCAATCGATGCCATTGAACTCAGAACGTCCATGGACTGGGCCAATGTCGTTCGGGGTATCATATCCATACTGATGGCCTGAACTCCTAAGCGTTTCAATCGATCAGAGACGTCCTTATCAAAAAATGGTTTATATTCAGCAATTGTCAGTGCACCATTTTTTATGGTCTTTAACTCCTCATCTTCAAGAGGTTGAATGCTGATTACCAAATCTGCGTCTTCTAGTACATCTTTCCGGTTGGCTACCTTTGCTCCTTCGTACTTGTCATCGGAAAATCCGGCCTGCAATCCGGCATTGGATTCGAGGATTATGTCAGCTCCGAGGTCCTGAAGCTTTTTTGCAACTAGTGGAACAACAGCCACCCGCTGGTCGTTTTGTTCTGAGAGAATCCCTATTTTCATCATTACATTGCTAATCGCGAGCGAAATTAAAGAAATGTTTTAGTTATTTGGCAGCATACCAAAGATTATTAGCTCACCACTAAGGGTGATCTATATCATTTCTTAGTCACGATTTTGGCTAACTACTTTCATCAAAAACATAATTGATTTTACAATATAGCCGGAAGTCTCCGCTGGAGGCAGTTGATAAAAGTGTGTCCAGGCATCTGCCTTGTGGTCGTGATATGTGTGGGCTAATTCCGGGAAGGCAGAGGTAAAAGCAAGGCGAACGGCATGTCCATTAATAATATCAAACGAGATGTAATCGTTTATGTATAAGTCTGGGTTTTGCAGGCCAAAACTAACCGTCACAAGCATGGATTCCATAGTGAGGTAGCGGTATTCGGGTGCCGGGATTTTGTTTAATAAATATTCAATCCGCAACTGAAACGCCTTTTCACCAGAAGTCATATCGGATAAAATGACTCGACTCTCTAGACGATTACGACGATCCAGTTTGTCTCCGATGATGATTCCTTCCGCTTGATAAAAAAGTTGATAGATTCGGGTGTAAAAATCCTCGGTTGCTTTATGGAGTGTGCCCTGAATGCGGCGCCAAATAAGCCATCCTTCTTCAGGTTGTTCTGTGGCCAGATCTGATTGATCGAGCTCCCATGACAAAGGTTTTTGTAAACTTTTACCCTGAAGTGATTCGAGTCTCTGAAGATTCTTACCAGCAATGGTATACCGCTGCAATATCGTTTTTAAAAGTATTTGAATTCGCGATGGCGGTAATGCCAGCAGGCGCTCATACGCATCTTCTTGTGGCAATTTTTCCCTCCGGGCCAGCTCTCCAACGATAAGTAGGATGATATAAGAGACTCGTATGGTAATCAGATCTTTAAATAAATGAGGATGCGAGCGTATCAATATACCCAGATAAACTAGTACTTCCTGTGTAAGGACCCGATCCCGGTAATCATCACGCCAATACCGGCTTATCTTGTA
>JAGQWV010000425.1 GCA_020437045.1 Saprospiraceae bacterium
TTGATCCTTATGATCCAACCCCTATTCTACAGGGTATAGGAGTATATTATACTAGTTTTCTTCTCGGCGGGGTTGATTTTGCGGTGATTGAAGACCGGAAGTTTAAATCAGGTCCAAAGGGTAAAATACCCCAGCAGGGACCCCGTCCGGATCATATAACCGATCCTAACTATGATCCTTCTTCCATTGATTTGCCTGGCCTTGAACTACTCGGGAAGCGTCAGGAAGATTTTCTTAATACATGGGCGGAGCAAAATCAGGGTGCACCATTTAAGGCAGTCTTGTCACAGACCGGCTTCTGTGGCGGCGCCCATCTGCATGGAAGTAAAGATAATAGGCTGCACGCTGATCTTGATTCAAATGGTTGGCCGCAAAAAGGCCGGAACAGGGCCCTCAAGGCCATAAAAAAAGCAAATGCCGTACACATAGCTGGAGATCAACATTTGGCTACGGTGATTCACCATGGCATTGATCAATGGGATGATGGACCATGGGCGTTTGTGGTACCAGCACTCGTTAATAACTACTATAGTCGATGGTGGTGGCCAAAAGACGAAAAGCCGGGTGAAGGCCATAACGACATTTTACCCTGGACAGGGCATTATCTGGATGGTTTTGCCAATAAAATCAATGTCCAGGCTTATGCTAATCCTGAAAGTCCTTCCCATGGTGGTGGATATGGTTTGATTCGTTTTAATAAGACAGATAAAAAAGTAACATTCGAATGTTGGCCCCGATATGAGGATGTCACTCAGGACACTGCCAAACAATTTTTGGGGTGGCCATTTACGGTGCAGATGTAAATATCCTTTAGCAGTGACTAATCAGTAATTTCCTTTATAGTCATATTGTATAAATGAGATCAATCAATTTAACAAATGAAGTAAAATAATAGTAGTTGAGTTTGGATGGAATATATGGTAATCTGAGATTAATTATTTTCGGGATCTTCCATTATGGCCACTTGAGATCCAGTTCCAAATTGGGCCTCCAGTATTTCTACACGTCGTGCTAGTATTTCATTGGTTTTGTTAAGATTTTTAACCTGCGATTTCAATTCTTCATTCAGTTCTTGCATCGCTTTCACCAGTGGTACTACAAATTCTGCATATCGGAGGCTATATACATCTGCCTCATTTTTTGGGGTTTCTACGCCACTAAAATTGTATCCACATTCCTGAGCTGCTTTCTCAACTTCCTGCGCTATGAAGCCCGTTTGAATCATTTTCTCCTTTTCTGCTATGGCCCGTTTCATCTGATCGTTCCACTCTTTATTTTGATTTTCATGCAGTGCTTTGCTGAGACCAGTTACGTCAAGATTGTAGGTGACAGGATTTAGCCGCATTATAAATTCCAAGCCGACAACATTTTTCTTGATGTTTTTCTTAAATCGTCCGTCACTGATATTCGACCAGTTTTGATAGCCTCCATTTTTTTGGGTAGCAGAATTTCCAAGGATAGCAGTACTGTTGGTCATAACGTTTGTCCCATTACCTATTGCCACTATATTATATTGTCCATCATCAAAAGCTCCGGTCTGAGCTCCGAGGAAAGTGTTGTTATATCCATTGTTGCGAAAAGCCCCTGCCTGGTACCCCAATGCTACATTATTTTCAGATCCGGTGGTGGTGCCCAGGGCCTGGTTGCCGATGGCAGTATTATATCTTCCTGCAGTGTTGGCATACATGGATCGACTTCCGACAGCAGTGTTTTCGTCTCCTCCTGTCATACTGTAGAGCGCAGCATGACCCACTCCCGTATTCTCAAAACCCGCATTGTTATAAAGACCGGCACTGCTACCAATAAAAGTATTGTAAATCCCGTCGATGACATTAGAGGGATAATTCGAAGTCCCAGCCCCTACACCTAGAAAAGTATTGGTCCACGAATCGGAATGTATCCATAAAACATCATTTCCCGAACTATTGCGCAACCTGATCAGGGGATTTGAATTAGTTTGTGATGGACTGGCGTCAAGTACCAGGCGGCTTTCATTTTGGGCAGTTAGTTGTGCAAGGCTCAGTATGCACAGAACCCATAAGACGTTTTTTTTCATTGCGTAGTGATTATCGTGACATGAAGAAATTTGAGTATTCAATCGATTATCTTACCAGCATTTCTTTCTGATGTGATTCGATTTCTTATGTCGATAAAGGTAGTTGCCTCTAAGAATTGATACTTCCATTGTCGTTCCAGATTCTTATATTATAGTACCACTTGATGTCAAATCACTTTTTGTTATTATTTTTCAGGAGATCGGATCATAAGCATAAAAATCACTTACGGTCAGGTCTTTATAATCTATGATCCTGATAAGACTACTTTATGATTTAATGATCATGTTAACCACATTTAAGAAGGTCTTGGGTTATCTTTTAAAAAAAATTAAAGCGGATGTTACGATTTAGAATTTTAATCTTACTTGCTAGTGTATCAGTCCAGGGAATGACCCAGACTACAAAAGATTCGATGATGCTCCTCACTAAGTATATTCAATTGCAGGCCGGCCATGATGCAAGTTCCTCAAAAC
>JAGQWV010000426.1 GCA_020437045.1 Saprospiraceae bacterium
GACCGCCATTCACAGCTGTTATGAGGCATACGCTACCCAAAATATCCGCAACAAAATTCAGATGATTCATGAATATCCTCTGGCTGGTCAACCACCCATGATGACCCATATTTATGAAGATCAGCATAAAAAAGTATATATCGCCGCTAAAGGGAGTTGGGAGAAAATAGTACAGATTTGTCAACTGCCTCCCGAAGAACTAGCACTGATTAAATCAGCTGTAGCGAAAATGGCGGCACGGGGATTAAGAATTTTAGGAACAGCCCATGGTGAAAATCCGGTCAAAGATGGATATCCGAAAAATCAGGAAAATTTTTCCTGGCACTTCAGTGGATTAATTGGATTATCTGATCCTCCGAAGAAAAATATCAGTAAGGTATTTGATAAATTTTATGAGGCAGGCATACAAATTAAAATGATCACCGGTGACTATCCCGAAACGGCTATGGCGATAGCAAAACAAAGTGGCCTAAAAAATAATGGTCAAATCGCCATCGGTGACGAGGTGATGAAAATGTCTGGTAAAGAGCTGGAAGCTTTAGTTCGCGCCACAAACATTTTCGCACGAATGTATCCACAAGCGAAATTGAAAGTTATAAATACGTTGCGAAATTTGGGAGAGGTCGTGGCCATGACGGGTGATGGTGTCAATGACGGTCCGGCGCTAAAAGCTGCCGAAATTGGTATCGCGATGGGGCACCGGGGCACAGAGATCGCCAGAAATGCTGCCGATCTCATTTTAATCGATGATGATTTAGGTCATATGGTTGATGCTATTGAGTCGGGCAGAAAAATTTATTGTAATCTAAAGAAAGCATTCCGGTATATTATCAGCATCCATATTCCCATTATCATGATTGTAACGGTTCCACTGGCTCTGGGATGGAAATATCCGCATATATTCAGTCCGATACACGTAATTTTCCTGGAATTAATTATGGGACCAACCTGTTCTATAGTCTACGAAAATGAACCTGTCGAATCGCATTTAATGCATACTAAACCGAGAGCATTATCCGAATCTCTATTTTCCTGGTCTGAATTGTCTGTGAGTATCCTGCAAGGACTAGTTATTACTATATGTACATTAGGATTATATCAATGGGCGACCATAGCGGGGGAATCTGAAGATGTAGTACGGACACTTACTTTTAGTACCTTGATTTTTGCCAATATTTTTCTTACTCTGGTGAATCGATCTTTTGAAAAATCAATTTTTAAAACCTTGCAATATAAAAATGCTTTAATTCCGATCATATTTGTGATTACCTTATTAATATGGGCAGGGAGCATTCATATTGAGCCCATAAAAGCATTGTTTCAATTCGAACATATAAATATGGTTCAAATTATTTATTGCATTGTGGCAGGAGCACTTTCCGTCTTATGGATTGAAGTAATTAAATGGTGGCGGCAAAAATTGGAGACAAGGGAGTTGTCTGCATCCTAAAAAATAGCATATTTTCTTACTGGCAAAAAAGTTTATTGGTAATTACTTAGCAGTCTCAACTTATATTTATTCCCTCCGGGGGCAAACCTTTTGGAGTGATAGATCTTGAACAATATAGAAATCTTTCAACCTATGATCTGACTTCGTACCGGCCAGTCTTTTTGCCGAGCCGGATCTTGAAAACGATCCATTTAATATCCTTAGGGGCAAATTTTTCCAGGTCAAAGCCTTCAACCGGTTTTATCGTCGCACTGGGCATCACCGTAGCCAATCTTTTGGCAAACAATTGGAGGGCACGGTAGGCTTCCTCCCCCTTCAATTCGTCGTATGAGCCCCAGGTGATGACACTTTTCCAATTTTTCATGTCTTTCATTTGGCTAACCTGAAAGCACACCCTGGGATTACTTCTCATCATCTCTATTTTCTTTCCCGGTGCGGAATGTCCGATGATGGAATCGCCATCGTAAACATAGGTGATTGGCACTACATAGGTCTCCCCCAGGTCACTACATCCTAAATGACCAACAATGTTGCTTTTCAATACCTCATCAATTTGTTTGCTATCTAGTTCTCCTAACATTGGGTCGAACCTTTTTTACAATATTAGCTGAATATCTCTAGAGATGACATGATGATACTCAACTATTTAGTTGACCACTATCATATCGTTTGTGATGATTTCGTTCCATTTTTAAAAAAGTGCTTATTATTAATCGGTGAAATTGTTACATGATGTTCTTTAGAAAATAAGACAAATGGTAAAAAAAATATTAGTGCCTACTGACTTTAGTATCCAGGCAGAAATTGCAGTTGATGCAGCCAGAAAAATAGCGCATCAACTAAGAAACGAGATCATTTTTTATCACTGCAGTGAGGAGCTTCCATCCGAATGGGAAAGCTGGCCATTAGAAAGACAAGAGCAAGACTCAGTGCACTTCCCGAAATATCAATTTCTCGTGCAAAAAATGCAGGAACTCACCGATCGTTGTTCTGCAGATATGCTTACCTGTACCTTTATTATCGAATCTGGAAATTTTTTACAGAAAATTGAAAAACTAGTTGGTAGTGAAGCATACGATCTGATCATCATGGGTAGTCATGGCGCCAGCGGAAAACAGGAATACTTTATTGGTTCCAACACCCAGAAAGTCATTAGAAAAGTGCACAATAACCTCATGATCATCAAAGAACCACTATCCGACAGCACTTTCGAAAAAGTATTATTTGCTACCAATTTAGGCCTTGCGGACCAAGAAGCATTTAGTCACTTTCTAAAATTCATTAAACCCTTTCAGGTAAAAGAAATTCATTTACTCACGGTAGATACTCCTGGATTTTTTACCCAACCCCGGGTACTGGTCGAAGAAAGACAGCAGGATTTTAAAAAAATGGCTACGGCTTATCATTGCGAAACCCATTTTGCTGGCAATTTTACCGTCGAACATGGCATCAGGAAATTTGCCGGAGATCTTGGAGTGGATCTCATTGCCGTCTCAAACCGGGAGCGACATCCACTAAAAAGAATCTTTGCCGGAAGCAATGTAGAAATGCTGGCAAACCATTCGGACTTGCCGGTATTAAGCCTCGATTTTAAAGTGACGTGATCGAAAAAAAGAAACCAGGCAAAGCATAAAGGCCAGGTATTCCATTCAGGCCTTTATACCTAAATGAATAATCCGGCTACCGGTCTGAGCCACCGGATGACTACTTTTTCCAATGATAATACCGTCTGCCTGTGCTTTATATTCCTTTAAGATATCACCAAAAATATTTCGAAGCAGGGCCACCACTTCGCCCTCCGACACCAGATCAGTAACTTGTGGTAAGACCTCCAAAAATCCACCTTCATCCGTATATTGCCAATAGGAATGGGAGCATATGACCGGTTCCTTTTCCGGAGGTTCGACTTCTCCTTCTATCATGCCTAAATCGATGAGTGTATTAAAAATGCCGGTGAGACCAGAACGAATCAGGCCTTTCTGAAATCGATTAGGATCACCCACTTCCAGCGTTACCGCTCGAGCATTTTTACTATGAAAAAACCCGCGTAACGTACTATCAGGGGCAGAACTATCCAAAATAATCTGGGGATTTTGCAGGTGAGCCAGTCGGGCATTCTCAACCTCCGAAAGATTGGCCCGAATATAATAAGAATTGACCCTGCCAAAACTGGCTGTATGCAAGTCAAGCAGGTAATCAGCATCATGTAATACCCGGTAGAGCAAGCGGTGCGCATATACTTCACTATTATTGCCTAATGCCTTTCCCGGCATAATTCTGTTTAAATCTTCATCGTCGTTAAATTTTCGTTGCATCAACTGCAATCCGGGCACATTGACGACCGGGATGCCTATGACGGTACCGCTTAGTTGTTCTTTGTCCAGCTCCCGGAATACCCTCTGTACTACTGGTATTCCGTTCAGTTCGTTGCCATGTACGGCAGCAGTAATCGCTACGGTAGGCCCATCTTCCTTACCTCGCGCCACCATGGCTGGCACGTAAATAGGCATCCCCAAGCCATCCGAAACCAAATGAACCCCAAAACGCCGTTGCGAACCCGGTGGAACTTTATCCAGGTCCAACTTGTCAACAATTTCTATATGCTTTCCTCCTACCTGAATCATTTTGAGTTTTGTTCGTAAAAAGATATTAATTCATCAGCTACCAAAGCCGGGATTGGTTTTTGGTGCTGCATTTCCATCGGGCCAAATCCACCCACACTCAAAGTATTGATCTCGGACAGTACTCTTTGTCCGTTATCATCAACCAAGGTATCCATCCCAAAGATACCAATGCCCAAGGGGCTCACCACTTTATGTATGGCATCGGCCATCATTGCCTCCCGTTCATCAGCAAATGCAGCTTCGGCGTGCCCCCCCTGACTGACATTACAGACCCAGGAACCTGCTGCTGGTATACGAAGGGCTGCTCCTACAATCTTGCCATTGACCACAACAATCCTCTTATCCCCGAGATGCACATTTTCCAGATATTGCATAGCAAGATAACCATCTCTCTTCAGGTCAGTCAGAAATAGTTCTGCCTTACTCAAAGGAATTTTCACACCGTAGGTATCCTCCAACACTCCATCATAAATCCGAACGATTCCCTTTCCTCCATAACTACGCAGCGGTTTCAAAACCAGATTATATGCCTGATGAAAGTCGATAATCTCCGCAAAGGTTGTGCACCATCGAATTGGAGGACACCAGGATTGCAGTTTCAATAAAAAAAGTTTATTTCCCGTCTGGATAATACCTTGCGGCCGATTGATCATTTTTTCCGGAGGAAAATTTTCACTGATGAAGTGAAAAAAAGCTTCATCCAACGGATGCGGTAAACGTAGAACCACCATATCCATCTCCTGCAGATTTATCCGATTACTGACATGATCAAACTGTTGACCGGTTGAATCAAAGGAAAACCCGGAATCTACTTTTACTGCATGCAAGTCCAAGCTACTGTGTTTGGAAAAGAAGGCCAGGTTGGAGACATCTGACCGGCTGGCGACAAATACCTCTCCGATCTTAGGATGAAGAAAAAATCGGTTTGCCAATTGATAGACAGAATTGGTGATGTTATGTGACTGATGGTCGATCAAGATCAAAACCCGGTAGCCCATCTATAAGAGTATTTCATTAATCAAAGCCTGATCATCATCCAGTGATTTGAACAATCTGGATTTTAAGCGCCCCTGATGGTTGATAAGATTATGAGCCAATTTGTCGATCGCGATAGTGCTGAGCACCGTCTGGATGAAGCCTTCGATCAGATCATCCAAGCCAAGTCCAAGCCGGTTAAAGTCCCGGCGATCGGTAAGAATTAATCTGCTCGTATCAGTTTGCCATTCACCGTCGGCATCCTTTGCGGAAAGATTGGTTCCCAACATGTCCCAGCTGTCACTATTATTTTGCAAATGATCGACCAGAGGAGACTTAGCGCGACGTGAGTAGACACTCAATGGTCGAATGCCCTTGCTGGTAGCGCTTACCATCATGCGAAAATCGGCAACAAAGGTCTTTCCCCGGTCATTGGGTATAGTACCTACATGATAAAATTTACCCTTCTCGCTACTCGAGCTCCAGGCATAATTACCAATCAGACTTTGCACGATAAACCGTCCGTAACGCTGTTCGGTGGCCATAAAGGCATCCAGCTCTTTTTCATTCATAATGGTCCATACTCCCTGCCCGGCGTTAGAGTATGGGTTTTTTATCACGGCATGACCTCCCCATTTTCTTACCCAGAGAGGAATTTCATCCATATTAACGTCCCAAATGGTCATCGGGGTAATGATTTCCAGACCATAATTTGCCAATTCAGCATTGTACAGATCATAAGCTTTAGCAGCCAGCATTTTATTTCTACCTCCTGCCAGACAAGCAATTGTCGGATTGACCACATGTGTCTGCGTAAACACCGGTAAGCGATTCCAGGGTTGTTGAGTCAGATAGCGAAAGACGAATCGCATAGGTTTCCAGACATTTTTACTGGTACGGATCAGGCAGACCCCATCCTCAAACTTCACCTGCGAATCGTCACCATTAGGAAATGAGACATAATGTACCGGTTCGTCAAAGGCATTTGCCATGGAGGCCGCATATCCCGATGCCTCCATTGGGTTTTTATCATACAATACTCCCAAGCCACCGTCCAGGATATTTCTGCAACTTAGAATCAATGCTATCAAATCGACTGGTCATATACTTAAATAGTTTGGTAAATTCGTCCTGTGCCATACGGCCAGT
>JAGQWV010000427.1 GCA_020437045.1 Saprospiraceae bacterium
AATGACGGCGATCTTGATCTGGTGGTCAATAACATCAATGATGAGGCCTTTGTCTACCGAAATAACGCTGCACAACAGAAGACAAATCACTGGATCCGGATCCAGCCGGTGGCCGACAGACCCAATGTGGTCATCTTTGGTACTAAAGTTCACATCAAGGCGGCTGGAGATCAACAATTTTTTGAGATCTCAGGAGTCCGGGGAATGTATTCACAAAGTGAGCAGATAGCGCATTTTGGGACTGGAGCTCATGCAATGATTGATACCATTAAAGTAACCTGGCCGGATGGTCATTTTCAACTCTTCACCAATGTTCCTGCTGATCAGGTAGTCAAGGTCATGTATTCCCAGGCGGAAGAGGATGCGGGATTAAACCCATTGGCTTTGACCCCCGTGTTTAGCGATATCAGTGCAGGATTTCCATTGAAATACCAGCATAAAGAGAATGATTTTGATGATTTTGAAAAGCAAGTACTGATACCGCAAAAAATGTCTACGCTGGGGCCACAAGTCTCTGTGGCAGATATCAATGCAGATGGTCTGGAAGATCTCTTTATCGGTGGCCCTAAAGGACAACCTGGTCAAATTTTCATTCAGAATGCTCAATCGGGATTTGAAGAACATCAAAGTGATGTATTTAATGACCACAAGGATATGGAGGATTTGGGGTCACTATTTGTTGATGTAGACCAGGATGGTGATCTCGATCTTTATGTAGTGAGTGGGGGCAACGAATTCGCGCCTTCTGATGCCCATTATCAGGATCGATTGTACCTTAATGACGGTAAGGGAAATTTCACGTATGCTCCAGATCGATTGCCTAAATTTTATTCCAGTGGTTCAAAAGTCCGGGCATGTGATTTTGATCAGGATGGTGATCTTGATTTAATTGTGGCCGGAAGGCATACACCCTGGGCTTATCCTGAACCGGCAAGTAGTACACTGCTAGTCAATGATGGCGGCTTTTTTAAGGACCAAACAGAAGCCCTAGCTCCTGATTTGCTGGATATAGGGATGATCAATGATATGGTGTGGACGGATTTCAATCAGGATGGCTTGCAAGACCTCATTATGGTCGGAGAATGGACTCCGGTCATTATGCTTCAAAATTCCGGGAAGGGGTTTACCCGGGTGGTCAATCCGGTTCTTGATGCCCAAAAAGGCTGGTGGTTTAGTATCGAGAAAGCGGATATTGATCAGGATGGCGATGATGATTATTTGGTCGGAAATCTGGGAAGAAATTACAAATACAAAGCCAGTAAAGATGAACCATTTGAAGTCTATTATTACGACTTTGATGGCAACGGATCGAAAGATGTTGTATTGACCTACTACAATTTTGGTATTCAATATCCGCTTCGTGGTAGAGAGTGCTCTTCACAGCAGGTACCGATGATCAAGGAGAAATTTGAAAATTATGACCTGTTTGCTTCTTCAGATGTCTATGAGGTGTATGGCGAAAATAAATTGGAACAGGCACTTCATCTTGAAGCGCTGAACTTTGCCAGTGTATATATTGAAAATCTTGGTGGAGGACAGTTTAAAGTAACTGATTTGCCGGTGGATGCCCAGATATCATCGGTGAATGATTTTATCATTCGTGATTTTAATCAGGATGGTAATCTCGATGTCCTGCTTGCCGGAAATATGTTTGATGCTGAAGTGGAAACCACACGAGCAGATGCAGGATATGGTCTTTGTTTGTTAGGTGATGGTGCTGGTCATTTTAATGCGCTCTCTAAAAAGGAAAGTGGGTTTTTTGTGCCATACGATGTTAAAAGTCTTGGTGTTATAAAATTTGATAATAAACCTTTGATATTGGTAGGTTGCAATAATGCACCGCTGAAAGTTTTTGATTGTAATAAATTTATCAACCCTTAGCCTGTATCCATTTTAGGTACACTGATTAAAGTCCTCAAATCAAAGGATGACAAGCTTGGATGTAATATCCAGATACCATGTCCTGATTTTACATTAACTGAAAAATTTACCTGGTGATAAAGCGACGTGATTTCATTCGACAATCCGCATTGGGAACGGGTGCAATGTTGACTTCTCATTTATTTAATAATAAGAAGGATAGTGCCATGGGCATTGCCCTGGTGGGTCTCGGTAATTATAGCACAAACCAACTAGGGCCAGCTCTGCAGTATACGCAAAACTGCGAGTTAAAAGGTGTCGTCACGGGTGACTTTCAAAAGGGTAAGGCATGGAGTGAAAAATATGGTTTTCCTGTCAAGAACATTTACAACTATGAAAATTTTGATGATCTGGAGCATAATGATGAAATCGAAATCATTTATATAGTCCTGCCCAATTTTATGCATCATGAATTTACCATTCGGGCATTGCGGGCGGGTAAGCATGTCATTTGTGAAAAACCCATGGCCATCACTGCCATTGATGCACAGGAAATGGTAGATGAAGCTGAAAAACAAGCTCGATATCTCCAGGTAGGTTATCGCCTATACTTTGAACCACACCATTTAGCTGTTCAGCAAAGAATTAGAGAAAATGGTCTGGAAAACCTCCGGTTGATGGAAGCTAGTCTAGGGTTTGACATGGCACGCCCCGGTCTTTGGCGCATTGACAAAGATAAAGGTGGAGGAGGAGCAATCATAGATCTCGGTCTGTATGCAATTCAGGCTGCACGACGAAGTAAAAATGCTTTGCCTGTCAAAGTGAGAAGTCATGGTCAAACCATCAGAAAGGATCTATTTAAAGGAATCTATGAAAATATGTACTGGCAATTGGAATTTCCGGATGGTACCGTGTGTAATTCCTCCACTTCTTATTCAACGTATATTGATCGGTTCTATGCATCGCAAAAGTCTTTGTGGTGTGAATTAAATCCGTCTTTTAATGCCACCGGAGCTAAGGCTATGACTAATGATGGACCCCTTGAGGTTGATGGAGTTTTACCCTATCAACAAATTGCCCAGATGGATGAATTTGTTATGGCAATTCGACAAGGTAGACCTAGTATCGCCCGTGGACAAGAAGGGGTGATCGATGTTAAAATCGTCCAGGCAATTATAAAGTCTGCCCAGGAAGAAAAAGAGATTTATTTGGATTGGAATTAGATACTTGAGCAATGAGAACTTTTGCTCTCGATCAAGAGTCCGGAATTTTCACTCCTGCATAAATTCAAACAATAATCCCGGTTAAAGTCTGAATATTTTTTCACCATCCTCTCCTAATTCGATTTTTAGCGTAATTTTTTTTGCTAATTCTTCAAGAAGATCCTGAGCAGTCTCTTCCGATATCTGATGTTTTTCGGCAAGATCTTTACTTGAGATTACCTGTCTATTTTCCATCTCACTGGCAAGATTTTCCAAATCCAGGGTCTTTTTTTCGGGTAAAGGCAAACTAAGCGTAGCAAGATTGCTGCGATAGGGCTCCCGCAATAGAAGCACTTTATTGTTTTGATAGTCCTGTAAGGAATAGATGACTTTATCTTTTTTAAACTCCTTTACTGCCTTTCTGACGCTATGCAAGTCCATGCCCGTTGCGGCAATGATTTTAGCCACGGTTAGTTGGAATCCATTGTTTGCAAATAAGTCGAGGAGATGCTCAAACGTTAACTCCCGGACGGGATTATCATTAAAAATCAAATCATTGTCCGCCGGTTTAAGGGTATAATGGGATCGAGCCAGATCAGAGAAGTAGGAATGAACTACTCCATACATGGATAAACTGGAAAGGCGTTTCCGGGCCATACGAACGGAGATTCCCGTTTCTTCGGCAAGATCATGTGCGGTAATAAAACAATCTGGTTTTGCCGCAATTGTTTTCAAAATACGGTAGTCACTAAGTTCCGGGCTTTTACGGTGAGCACGCGTTGTAGATAAAAGATAGATGATTAAAAAAATGAGAGGTACT
>JAGQWV010000428.1 GCA_020437045.1 Saprospiraceae bacterium
TGAGAAAACGACATTAAAGGAATTGATGGTGGAAAAGGATTTGAAAATAAAGCTTCAACAAGAATTTATAAAAAAAACCTTCCGCTGTGGGAGAAAAAAGACAAATCGTGAGAGAATATGTGGCAGCCGGTTTGGCTTTAAAGGAGGTGTTGGAAGCAGTAGAGCTTAGTCGTAGTCAGTATTATGGTATTGATAAGAAGAAAATGGTGGTGCCGGGAGACCAATAAGAACCACACACTAAAAAGTACATTGATGAGCATACCATACAGTTTGTCAAAAATGAAGTGGTAGTAGAAGATATAGAGAAGGTATTGGAGGATCCAGATACGCATACGTATAAAGACGGATTCGTGCTGCGATGATGTTAGCAGGATATACGATTGGACCGATAGTGATTTACCGACTGATGCAAGAAAATGGATTATTGGGCAGACGAAACCGACCGGGAGGTAAGACCAAAGTAAGAAGAAGAAGAAGAAGAAGAAGAAGAAGAAGAGTGAATCCAAGTCGTCCGTTGGAAGTCATTGCGATGGATATCAAGCAAGTATGGATTGAAGAATTCAGCAGATCTACCTATATATCTTAAAATATCATCGATTCTTTTACCGCAGCATTGATACCGAAGTGAAGGATATCACATGAAGCAAGATTAAATTAAAGAGACATGGAAATATATTATTGTGAAGTACTTACAGTCAACAGATCTAATCAAGCAAAATCTAAAAGTAAAAATCAGAAATGATAATGGACTTCAGTTTGCAGGTGAATCCGTGAGAGATTTTCTACTGGAGAATGGATTAAATCAAGTACACATTTAACCCTATTGCCCGGAAAACAATGGATATGTGGAAAGTTTTTCACAGTATTTTACCTCAGCACCTGGACATGTTTCATTTCGAAACATTAGAGCAGTTAACAACGGTCTTGGAAATATTTAATGATAAATACATGGTAAACGATTAAATGGTTCCATAGCCTGTCCACCACCCAACGTTTTCTGGAAATCATAGGAAGCCGGTTTAGTGAACTTGGACCACGAAATTGCTTGATACCCATCTCTAAATCTCAATATTATACAATCCCATGCGTTTAAAAATAGAGTTCAAAATTCCATATGTGGAGTGCAATACTCATATACAAAGTTTATCTTAGCTTCTGAAACAAGAATGTGGTTTTCGAGATTTAGAACTCAGTTCTGACAAATACTTAAATCTATAATAAGTTATAAACATTAATGCGGATAATTCTTGGGATATCAGCTTTTTATCACGATTCTGCAGCTGCCCTACTTGAGGATGATAAGATAATAGCAGCAGCCCAGGAGGAAAGATTTGTACGTGTTAAAAATACAGCAGTTTTTCCCGTTGAATCAATAAAATACTGTTTGAGTGAAGCAGGTCTTGAACTAGATGATTTAGATGCAATCGTATTCTATGATAAGCCGCTATTAAAATTTGAAAGGCTACTGGAAACTTATTTTGAATTTGCTCCAAAAGGATTTAGATCTTTTATGAAGGCGATTCCTATCTGGTTGAGAGAGAAGCTTTTCTTCAAAAATCTAATTCGCAGTGGGTTAGATTCAGTGGGTACTTACAATAAGAAAAAACTAAATTTGTTGTTTTCGGAACATCATATTTCGCATGCTGCTAGTGCATTTTATACCTCCAATTTTAGAACCTCTGCCATTCTGACTATTGATGGTGTTGGGGAGTGGAGTACTACGACCTTGGCGTATGGAGACTTAAACCGGATAACCATTCACAAGGAGCTACATTTTCCTCATAGCGTTGGTTTGCTCTACAGTTCCTTCACCTATTTCCTGGGCTTTAAAATCAATTGTGGAGAATATAAATTAATGGGACTTGCTCCGTACGGATCCATCAAATCTGCACAAACGCAAGAATATATATCAAATATTCGGGGTACTCTTGTGGATATTAAATCTGATGGTTCCATATGGTTAGACCAATCTTATTTCAATTATGCCACTGGATTGACTATGATAAATCAAAGTAGATGGGAACGTTTGTTCAAGGTCCCCATGAGAGACCCAGATTCCGAAATCAAGCAACATCATTGTAATCTTGCCTTAGCAATCCAGCTAGTCACGGAAGAAATCATCCTAAAAATGGCCAAAGAAGTAAAAAGATTGACAGGATCTTCTAACCTTTGTTTAGCCGGCGGAGTCGCTCTAAATTGTGTGGCAAATGGTAAACTCCTAAGGAGTAAGATCTTCGATAATCTTTTCATTCAACCAGCTTCAGGGGATGCTGGTGGTTGTATTGGAGCTGCTCTTGCAGCCTATTATCTTCATTTCGATGAAAAGAGAATCTATGATTCAAAAAATGTTTTCTCTTGTTTCCTTGGCCCAGAATATTCAGACAAAGAAGTTAGCAATGTCAATAGGAAGTCAAAAGCAATCTCGCATCATTATGAAAATTTTGATGACATAAAAAAGTTTGTCGCTTCAAAATTAATTGATGGAAAAGTAATTGGTTGGTTTCAAGGCAGGATGGAGTTCGGACCGCGAGCTCTTGGTAATCGCAGTATTCTCGCCAGCGCGGCAAATCCGTCAATGCAAAGAATCTTAAACTTGAAGATAAAATATCGTGAAGGATTTCGTCCATTTGCCCCCTCAGTTTTGATTGAGGATATGCAGGACTTTTTCGAATTAGACACCGAATCACCATATATGTTGATTGTTGCTCCCATTAGTCAGGATTTGAGAAATGTCATTCCCCAAGATTATGATTCATTTTCACTAAGAGAAAAATTGAATCTAAATAAGAGCAAATTTCCTTCCATAACTCATGTAGATTTCTCTGCAAGAGTTCAGTCAGTCAAGAAAGAAGACAACCCAAGATATTGGGAGTTACTTCAGGAACTTAAAAGGCAGTCGGGGTCAGGTATTGTAATTAATACCAGTTTTAATGTCAGAGATGAACCAATTGTATGTTCACCCCAGGATGCATACAGGTGTTTTATGGCAACCGAAATGGATTTCCTGGTAATTAATAACTTTATTTATTCTAAAGAGGAGCAATTGTCATAAATTGAACAAAGAACAACAGTCTGATTTAACCGAATATAGAAAATTAATAAATCCCTAATTATGGAATCATTAAAAGATTTGTGGAATTTCATGAGGGCTAGAAAAAAGTACTGGTTATCTCCCATCATCATTATTTTGTTATTACTAGGATTGCTTATTGTTTTCGGAGGAGGGAGTGCCCTAGCACCATTCATTTATACCTTGTTTTAAGATATGAAAATGAAACATCCCAATTATAATTCCTTTGAAATTTTATTAGCTATTGTCCTGTTTCTAATCATTCTAAATATATATGCACATTCAAGCATTCATCTCTATGTAGCTCTTGGAATTGGATTTGCAGGAATACTATCTTCAGCTATAAGAGGAACTGTTTCAACTATTTGGATGAAAATCGCATGGACACTAGGTCTTTTCATTCCAAATATATTATTGGCGATAATATTTTTTATGGTTTTGTTTCCAATTGCATTTCTATCGCGGATCTTTCGAAAACCAGATTTATTAAAATTAAAGAACCGATCTCAAACTATGTATGTTGATCGACATCCGGATCACATTTTTAAATTTGAAGAACCCTGGTAGATCAAATTATATTTGCCTAAATAGAACAAAAAGTAATCAACTATTCAGTATTAATTGAATCACTTTTTCACAATCATTCTCTTCGTATCAATTAATTTATTATCAATAATTAGCGTATAGGTATACGTTCCTTGAGGAAGGTCACTCGATTTAACTTTCAGTTGACCTTTACCCCTTTCATCTAAAACAACCTTTTTGAGAAGCTTGCCAGAAATATCAAAAAACTCAATTGCTGCTGAATTTGCTTTTGCAGGAATCATGAAATCAATTTTAGTCTCATGATCATATGGATTGGGGATATTCTGACCTAAAGATCCAACGTTACTTCCACGAAGTAAGACTTCCAATGTCTCCTGATCAATACGACCAACTATCTCTTCAAGTTGAGAGACTCTCTCTTTTAGTTCCGAAAGTGATTCAACCTGCTCTTCCAGGTTCTTAATTCTTTCTTCTTTTGATTCAATTTCATTCTGCTGCTCTTTTATAGCATTTACCAATAAGTATCTAATACTGCCTTCGTCAATTTTGAAGTAGTCTTCAGATTTAATTGGATTACCAAGTTCATCCTCTTGCAGGTTTTTGTCGACAAGCACAAGATAAGGCGCTACCTTCTGTAATTCCTGAGCGATTAATCCAATATGGGGTCTTTCAGTGCTTAGACCAGCTTTCCCATTATAATTATATGTCACTGGTCTTAATTCCTTTATAACTTCAAGACCATCGTTAAAGTCACTGATGTTTTTCTTTAATCTCCTGTCTGACATTGTCAAAACTCCGTTTGCCGTCAAATCACCCGTAATTCTAAGATTTCCCACTCCATCAAGAATAAATTCTTGTTCTGCAGGATCAGCATTATCTTGAAGAATATATTGACCTGAATTTGCAGATTGCATCTGCCATTCGGTTCCGATTCCGTTAGTATTATCCAGGGTGAATCTTGACGGCCCATTATTGACAATAGCCAACAAATTACGACCTGCGGCAGTGCCATTTACCTCTTCAATCTTAATTGCAGCGGTACCATCAGTCCTCCTCAAATGGAGAGCTACATCTGGTGTCTGCGTCCCCAATCCCACATTACCATTTTCTTTAATAAAGATGCTATTTTCCGGAGCTCCCGGTCTAATCCTAAATGGTAACTTACTTCCATTAGTCACATCTCTGATGAAGAAGTTCGTTTCGTTTCCGGCTAGATCCCAGGTCTGAGGAGTAAATCCATTACTACCGTCTTGCTGAAGTCTAACAGCAGGAGTGTTTCCCATGTTGAGATGCAAACGGACTGCCGGTGAACCCGTACCCATACCTACATTACCATCTGCTTTGACAAGCAACGAATTAGTCGGAGCACCCGCAATAATTTTGAAAGGTACCTTTCCTCCAGTCACATCATTAATGGCAAAATGATTCGCTCCGCCATTGATACTTTCGTTTGCTTCCAGCTCCCAGTCGTTACTAGGAAAGGTTCCCGTTGATGTATCAAAGAATTTGAGCCGCGTATTGTTTTCTTTTAAAATGACCGTACTAAAACCAAAACTCTCCCCATTCACACAATCCATACCAACACAGGTACTAAACGTCACGATCAAGTCATCATTGATAACCTGGTCTCGCGCCTTTCGTGGGTCATCTAAATCAATCTGGGCACTGGCTACATGAACAAATGCTAAAAACAAAGTTGGTAGAAGTATCCTTTTCATTCGTTTTGAGTTTCATCAAGTTTTAATTTACTTCTCTAATGTAGTAAAACATCAGGATATTTAATATGATAATTACGGTTGGAAGATAAATTATTAATTTTCACGATCTTTCCATTGCTCCATTTGATCATAATATCGGCTTTCTGATCTGGCCCAAGGCCAAAATGTTGCTCTTTTGGATGCACGGACAAATATCCGGTAGTGCTATGAATTTCTCTCCATTGTCCTTTTTTAGAAGGCGAATCAAGGGTAATACTGCTTCCCACAGCATCGAGATTGACTCCTGCCGTGGGATCTCCAATCAGCTTGATATTCAACCAATTACCTGGATTCTTTAAATTATTACGCAATAAGTATGCCCGATCATGATAGTTGTTTATGATTATATCCTCATCACCGTCCCGGTCAAAATCTATATAACTGGCACTGCGGGAATTGCTGTATAGATCTGTACCCAACTCCGTAGCTTTGTTTACCAAATGTCCATCTTCATTGACAAAAAACACGTTTCTCTCCCGATCACTCGCTGCGTATTCCACATCTTTGTGCGTGCTGTCTGCTCCATAATAAAAGGGATTTTCCGTTGAATACACCCGGAAATCATTCATACCATTTAGACAATAGAGATCTTCATCCCCATCATTATCATAGTCAAAGAAATCAGCATCCCACGACCAACCCGTAGATGAAAAACCCCTCCCAATATCCTCAGATAGCTCATAACCGTTAAACTTCTTTCCTTTAAGGCGACTGAGGAAAAGATCATTAGCCTCGACAGTACGGATCTTTGTCATTTTCTCCGGATCAAACTTCATTGTTGTTTGTTCATTAGGGCTTACATACTTCTCCTCCTTTTGCATCACTACTATATTAGAAATATAAAGGTCCGGAAACTGATCATGGTTTAGATCACCAATACCGACATTCATCGTGTAGGAAGGCTTATCCGTTTTCCACTCCTTACTCTTCTCAACAAAACCTTGGTCAGGTGTATTCAGATAATAGCGATTCACTCCAAAATCATTGCCCACAATCAAGTCTTGGCGACCATCCTGGTCAATGTCTGTATGTCCGACCGCTTGTGTCCAACCATTATCAGTCATCGAATCCCTCGTAAAAGTTACTTCCTCAAATTGAAAATTACCCAGGTTATGAAATAGCTTATTCGGCATACCGTTCTGGTTATGCCTGCTCAATGTCGGCAGCACACCTTCTAAATAATTTCCAAAATATCCAATAAAAATGTCCAGCAATCCATCTCCATCATAATCTAATGCGGTAGCCGGACCTGCCACCATTTCTTCACCCCCCAAATTGGCAAGGCCACTGACATCCTCGAAATGCTCCCCGTCAATATTTTTCAATACCAAATGCCGTCTGTTGACATAAGTAATGACAATATCCTCCCACCCATCATTGTCCAGATCGGCAATAATGGGTTGCCTCGGCTCTCCGAATGAATTTAGCTGCTCATCCCAGGAATTTATAGGTATCTGACTAGTGATATCTGTGAATTGTCCGGAAGAATCTCCCAAATATAATTTGTTACCAATCCCCCCCAAGAGTAAAATGTCCATAAAACCATCATTGTTGACATCCTCAACTCCTACTCCAGATCCCCCAAAGGCAGGAGGAATTGAAAGCTTGGCGGTTCTCTCTTCTGCGGAATAAACATAACTCCTGATCAACCTATTCAACCAATCGGATGATCTTTGCTCAAAAGCTATTCCCGAAGATAGTGTCACATCTTCAAAACGATTACCCGCAACTGCATCATCATGGACGTCACCATTCCTTAAGGACTCTGTCTTTGCTTCCCCCTGGTGATTGGGATAATCCGATATTAACTCCTGAATACGGACAAATCCGTTTTCGAGATCATTTAACATCATCACGGAATGCTTCGCCTCATGTGATATCCTACCTGATTCTCGGAGAACGAGTACTCCCAATTGAGCAACCCCTTCCACAATAAGCTCAGCTGCTGTCGGATCGATCACTTTTTTATAAATATCCGGGTCGTCCAGGGCATACTTAAGAATGTTCCAATGCAGTCCTCCATCCCGGAAGGCATCCAAATCATATGACTCAATGGTAATCTGGTTTTCCTCATCATTAGGAAAGAAAATGACATCCTCAAAATCATTCACCTCAAAGGGTAGAAATAACTCCAACGAAATCTGTACATCTTTCAATCTTATGATTTTGTCACCCCTTTCTTGCGATGCTCCATGTGCCTGACTGATGACCTGCTTGGCAAACTCTACTAAAGACCCAAGAAAATAGTTTTTCAATTGTGATGATGCAATGGAATCAACCGGCCATTTCTGTCGGGCAAAAAAAACTTGAAGGTTCCTCAAGAACACACTCGTGCTCAGCTGATTATAAGCATTATAGGAATCGACCTTTTGGGCGATTATCCGTTCCAGAACTTGATTTCCCACCGCCGATTCTGCTAGGGTTGGATATTGAAAGGAGAAAAGGGCAGCGCTATGAGGTCCTTGTAAAATTTTAATCCAACTTAAACGCATCACCTGCTCACTGATAAGATGTTCATCTTTTTCACGGGCAGTAATATCAGCAATGCGCAATGCAGCCAAAGTACTCAAATTAAGAAACCTATTTACGAATTCCATAGCATCCACACCATATGGCAATGCACCTTGATGGTCGATGAACAATAAATCCTGCTCAACGGACAGAATGGATCGATATCCATAGGCTACTGATGAATACTGATCCATGTCAATCTTACGTATCCTGAGTTTTATCGTATCGATTTGATAAAAGTAATCTCCATCTGCGGTACGTCCTACAATGGCGAGAGAGTCTAAAATCGGAAGAACATCTTCCTTCATTATTTCCTTATGCCCCCTCTTTGTAGCAATATCAGAAGCCCGGTAACGGATAAATAAGTTGATTTCCTTTTGAATTTCGACGCGCAAATTTCTCGCCTCATCACTAAGCGGCGTGCCATACATAAAGTCTTCAAGTCGATTGGCTGTAGCATAGCACTTAGGATCTTTCACATTCTCCAGATTCGCAATTTTCTCCACGATCTGATTCACTGAATATAATTCTTCCTGAGACTGTATTTTCCCTACAGCACAGAATATCAAAAACAAACATACTATACCCGTTAAAGCCTTCATATTGTCCCTACTTCAGAATTGGAAGTCCGTTTGTTTCTTTTGAGTTCAATCCCAATAGGTGCCGAAAGTACAAAAGAAAATTACAAAGGATTTATCGGATTGGATAAATTAGTCTTTAAGTCAGTCTACTGATTACATCAAAATAGAAAAATCCCTCCCGCACATCAGCAGGAGAGACTTATTCCATAAAAACTACTATAAACTAAATCTTGATGTCTGTCAAGGTGTAATCACCATACGTTTCGTTAGCGTGGCTGTTGTCGTTTGTATCTGATAGTAAAGCATTCCGGTAGCCTGAAGATCTCGGGCGTATATTTCCACCTCATTATACCCTTTGCCATACTCACCTTCCATCATCTTCAGGGTTCGTCCTTGGATGTCATAAAAGATTAGCTTTGCCTCACCAGCTTCGGGCATATTAAACCCGATGACGGTCGATAAACGGAATGGATTGGGTCGATTTTGATACAATTCAAGATCATCTTGTCTTCTATGTGTCACATCTTTTGTGTCTTGTCCAGGGGATTGCTGAAGACTTGCCTGACGACTGATGTCACAAAGTATCTCAAAGGTATCCCGACACTCTCCAACATTTTCACATGCATCTGTAGTGGTCACCACAAAGACATAAGTACCAGGTGTGACATCGGGAATTTTCAAAGTCATCGTGTCGCGGGTGTCACCTGCAAAATTGGTTCTACCGTATGCCCTTTCAACCGGGCTGGCCCCATCAATATTAAG
>JAGQWV010000429.1 GCA_020437045.1 Saprospiraceae bacterium
GGAAAGACTGCATGTATACTTCAGCATGGAAAACTTTTTCCTGATTACCGCAGGAGAATTAGAAGGATATGATCCGGAAGGTAGTTCTCAGGATAAGATCCGTTCAAACGTACCGAATATTGATAAATACCAATATCCTAATCCAACCAACTTCAGCTTAGGAGTTAATGTTGGTTTCTAACTAAAATCATTCAACAAATGAGACAAATAATAAAAATTAAATCATTTCATAAGTCTTTGCTTGTGATTGGTATCATACTCCTGGGCGGATGTACAGATTTTTTGGAGGAAGTGCCAACCGCAGAATTAACCACATCTGCCGACCTTACCGCCAGTGAGTATGGTGAAGCATTGACGATAGGAGCCTATCGTATGTTACGGCTCTGGACCGGTGGTGCCCGGGATTGGGGAAACAGTTTACCCAATACATTAGAATTCCCTACGGGAGGTGCTTTGACCGTCGAACCGCATGCCCAATTTGACAAATATCAAACTAATCAGGTAACCGGCGACTTGCTGGATAATTTTAACAATCAATGGAGCAATTGGTACGCCGGAGTTCAGGATTGTAATTTGGCCATTAAATTACTTCCAGATGTTGAGCTTCCGGAATCAGTTTATCAACAATACAATGCTGAAGCAAGAACCCTGAGGGCATTTTATTATTTCTGCATTGTGAGATATTGGGGAGATGCAGTGTTGATTACCGAACCGGTCACCGACATTGCCAATTCTGAATTGGGTCGCACCAGTTTAAAGCAGATTTATGACGAAATAATTATTCCCGATCTCGAGTCGGCTCTCGATTATTTACCTCCAGGCAAATCTTCAGATGGACGAATAACCGCCGATGTCTGCAGGGCCATTTTAGCGGATGTTTATCTTACTGCTTCCGGATACCCCTATCAGGAAGTTGCCACTGATCCCCAGAAAAAATGGTGCACAGATGGCGGGTGGTCCATGCAGCAATATCCGGTAGCCGCGGGTGCTGACTTCTTACGCAAGGCGAAAACCCAATTGGATGATCTGTATGGCAAATATTCTCTGGGTACATACCAGGACCTCCATGATCCATCCAGAAACAATACCGGTGAAGCCATCTTTCAGGTGCAATATGCTACTGAAAGCGGATTTAATAACGAAATCATACAACGGTGCTTACCCCTATTGTCAAAGATCAGTAAAGCAGATGAAAATGGATCCTTTACTCCGTGGATCGGCTACGTAAAGTCATATGCACCAAATGACAAACGCATCCAGGAACGACAAATGTTCTTCTCCTGGGACACCAATATTGATGATCCCACAGATACGGTTCGATTTGAGCCACATCTCTACAAGTATTACGACGCTGCTGCGGTCAAAACCATCAATGGATCAGGTCTTAATTGGAGTCATTATCGTTATGGTGAAATTCTCCTGATGCTAACGGAGGTGAACTGGGCTTTAAGACAATTAGGTGAATCTGTAACCGATACAGATATCGAAAAAGGAATTAATGAAATCAGAGCAAGAGCAGAATTAGATCCACTTTCTGCTAGCAATATTACGCTGAAGGACATCTTAAGTGAAAGGGCCTGGGAATTGGTCTTTGAAAATAAAATGTTATGGGATCAAAGACGAACCCGAAAATGTCTGGTCTATGGAGATGGCAAGATTACGGCGATAGAAGATTTTATTGGACACCAACCGGCAATCTTCAATTTTGCTTTTGCACCCATGAATTTATTATCTCCAATTCCGGGAAATGAAATGAACAACAATGCAGAAATTGAACAAAATGCGGGATATCTGCCTAATTAATTCCTATTACTCCACTTGTAAATCACAGGTAATCATGAAAAAAATTCTTTCCATTATATTTTTCTTTTCTATGGTTTTGGTAATAAGTTGTACCAAGCAGCCTTATTATGATATACCATATGATGAAAATGGCAATGTCATTATCACCGACATTTCTGTAGTGACTTCTGATGGTGCGTCCATCACCGAAAACACTTTTACGATCAATTGCTACTTTCCAAATGCAAAGGCAAACGACGTAATGGTCGCTGAAGTATTGCAGCGACAAGTACCCAGTTGGGATCCAGATGGTTCCGAACAATTATTACCACTAGATGGAACCAAAAAGAATATCACTGTAGGCACAAATTTGCAAACCTCGGTAACCTATACCCTCGCTGAAGCAAATCTTAATAGCGTTGGAGATGCCGTGACCGTAGTATTTTCTGGTGAAACTGATTCTGGAATCATCCAGATCATTCTTGGAGAATAATTTTTTAAAAAAACAAAAAGCTTATGGAAAGCAATCCACCACAGTATCTGGGTAGTACTTAAATCGAAGTATTATCCACAAACCAAAAAACTAAGCAGTAGTAAATTGTATCCAAAAGATGCTCCTTCAGATTGACTAATCTAAACGTAGATGTTTAATGGAGGAGCATCTATGTTTACGCAGATTTATCGCAGCGTCGCGGGCGGATCTCGCTTTAGGGATCAAGGGCGAGCAAAGCATCTATTTTTGTTTTAATATAGCCAGCGAATATAAATTCGCCACTACCCCTAATCATTCTCATCGACCATTCCCGATCCGCATTCGAATCATTCGTCATTCAAATTTATGGCTTTAGCATCTTGACTTTGAAATCGCCTGCTTTGACAATGTTAAATTTTGAAGGATCGATATATTTCTTGAATGCTTCGTTAATTTCTTGTAAAGACAAACTCTGGATTTTTTTATCCAGATCAGCATAATACTTCATATCCCGGTCGTACACCATATTATTATTGAGAATAGTAATCAGCGATTGATCTTGCGCTCTGGTCACCTGATTACTTTGCAGGATTCCTGATTTGGCGGCATCAAGTTCCTCCTGGGTAAAGCCATCCGATCGTACTTTTTCAATCTCTGTCATAAATGCCTTCTCCAGCTGCTCTTTGACCTCCGGATTGTAAATAGCATAACCTCCAAATGTGGCTTCTTTATCAATTCCATCAGCATTAAAGAAAGAACCTACTCCATAGCTCAACCCTTCTTGCTGTCGAATTCTTGTCGCCAGTCTCGAATTAAGAAATCCACCACCTAATAAATAATTACCTACATATAGAGCAGCATAATCCGGATCGTCATCACGCATGGGTATTTCCATAGTAAGTAAAAACATCGCATTGGCTTTGTCAGGAGTGCCAATTTCCTCATTCATGGCTTTTCCGCTAAATACAGTTTCGGTTGGTCTTTTATAATCCAGCCCTTTTTTCCAACCGCTCATATTTTTTTCATAAAGTGCTTTTACCTGTTCGGGGTCAAACTCTCCGACGACTGTCAACGTTGCCTCACCCCCATTTCCAAAAAACTGCTGATAAAAATCTTTGACATCATCAAGGGTAAGTGCCTTCAAGCGCTGCACCTGTTCATCAGGTGTAGGAACGTAGCTGATATCATCACTAGCTACCGGATTAAGATGCCGGTTCATAGCCGTACTGGCCTTGCTCTGCGGCTCGGACTTATATTGCTCGATTTGCGCGATTCGTTCCTGGACCAGACTCTCAAATTCTAACTCGGGAAAAGAGGGATCTTTCAATATTTCGAAAAATAATTCCATAGTTTTTTCGAGATTGTCTTTTGTCGTTTGAATCTGCACAAAATTACGCCCGGCATTCCCATATACCTGCATTTGTGCTTTGTACTGATCCAAGAGATCTTTGATCTGTTGCCGCGATTTCGTGGATGTTCCCTTATCCAATAATGCCGGCACTATTTCGGCAATCGTTTGTTTTCCTTTGAGATTTGTCTCATCGCCAAACCTGAAACCCATATTGGCATAGACCACATCACCTTTCGTTTGCTTAGGAATAAATGCATATTTAGCTCCATTACTCAGGGTACCACTCAGCGTCCTGGATTCGATATTTTCCGGAGATGGATCAAATGCCTCACCCTGTGCCATAACCTCTCTCCCCGTATATCCATCTACCAGAGTGGCTACACTAGGTGCATCAGGCACCTCTACCCGGTCGGATTTTTCCTCGGGAATAAAGACTCCAACGGTTCGGTTTGAAGGTTTAAAATAATATTTAGCCACACGGGCTACGTCTTCCGGAGTAACGGCTTCGATCCGGTCACGACCGATGAAAAGCATCCTCCAGTCACCCATGGCAATATATTCACTGAGGGTAAGGCCAATTCGCTCGGTATTGGTCAGTGACAAGTCAATTTGCTTTAAAATCTCTCCTTTTGCTCGGTTTACCTCTTCGGCAGATGGCGGGTCAATACCGATGGAATCCAGTATATTTAGTAATGTCGTACGGGCTTCATCTAGAGCCTGGTCCTTGGTTACACTGGCACTGAAATAAGCAAATCCCGGTTCTTTCAGACTCATGCTGTAACCGTATTGACTGCTGGCTTTTTTGGTTTCGACAAGACGTTTATATATTCTGCCAGAAGGCTCGCTGGTAATCGCTCTGATCAATACATCAACGGCTGCATCATCAGGATGCAGACCCGAACTGATATGGTACAGGCAGGCAACGACCTGTACATCACCGCTTCGTTTTAAGGTGACCGACCGTTCGCCATCCTGGGTCGGTTCGCTGGTGTAGGTAGGAATCAGTTTGCGTTCAGGGCGGGGAATAGACCCAAAGTATTCTTGAACTAGATCCAGCGTCTTTTCTTCATCAATTTTCCCGGCCACGAGTAAAACGGCATTGTCCGGTTGGTAATATTTCTTGTAGAATCCCTGCAGGCGCTCGATCGGGACATTTTCAATATCCGACCGGGCTCCGATGGTCGTATTTCCATAGTTGTGCCAAGCGTATGCAGATGATAAAATCCGTTTTTGTAAAACACTCTGAGGAAAGTTTTCTCCCGACTCATATTCGTTTCTCACGACGGTCATTTCACTATCGAGATCCTTTTTAGCTATAAAAGAATTGACCATACGATCCGATTCCAGATCCAGCGCCCATTTTAAATTCTCTTCCGTGGCGGCAAATGTTTCGAAATAATTGGTGCGGTCAAACCAGGTCGTCCCATTGGGCCTTGATCCATGGTCGGATAATTCACTGGGTATGTCTGGATGCCCGGGTGTGCCTTTAAAAACAAGGTGCTCAAGTAAGTGTGCCATTCCGGTTTCTCCGTAAGCCTCGTTTCTTGATCCTACCAGATAAGTAATATTTACCGTGATGGTTTGCTTGGATGGATCAGGGAAAAGCAACACTTTTAATCCATTCTCCAATTGGTATTCTGTAATTCCTTCCACCGAGGTAATTTTCCTGGGCCAGTGGTCCTGACTGAAGACGGTTACATTAGCACTTAGGAATACAAGGATGAAAAGATTAAATGTCCTCATGATTGAATCATTTTTAATTGATATTAAAACGACATATACTTTCGGAATATCATGCTGGTTGTCCGGAATCTGGCAGCTTTAGTCGAAAAATGGGATTTCGAGATACCATAAATTCAACTGATAAATCAGGATTCTGGAAATTTCTCTGCACCTAGAATTCAGTGGTCTTTACCTGTGTCCTTACGGAATTCCTGATCCCCGACTTACTGATGAATTCCACATTAAGGGTAAAGGTACCCGGAGCCGGGCGCAACTCCATATGGAAGGGAGCCTTGTCTGATTCTGCCATTTTTGTAAAGTTTCTATAGACGATCACTTCTCTCAGTTGCTCAGGATTGTCGACGGAAGGAATCACGGATAAGCTTGACTGCTCACCAACAATGATGGTACTATCATGCTGAGCACCAAACATAAATTCAGCAGCGGCATTACTGATGCCATAAGACCCCACTGTTTTACCTCTTTTTTGTAAAGTAACCATCGGATTGATCAGGATTCCTGTGTCTTGGTCGCCCGGAAGATGATGAACCACCAGTCTTCGCAAGCTTTTAATACCCATACCAGTCTGGCCTGGATTGTCAAGGACCAACGTGAGAAATTGTCTTCCTTGCGTGAAGGTCAATGGTGTGCTGATCGCGGTGCCACTTGCATTTATTTCGATCTGGGCAGTGTCAGCATCGGCATAAGTTAAAAACCGCACTCCTGGATTTTCCTTGACCGGATCATATCCGATTTCTATTTGATACCGCCCTGCTTCAACTACATCAATGGCATAGGTAACGAAGCTTCCTTTTTTAGTCCACCCGGAAATGGTAAAGGAGGTCTGGTCCGGCGCATCTGCCAGCTGTAGCTCTTGATATGCATCCAGATTTATAGCCGTTGTTGGTTCATTCCAGTCACCGATTTGATACACTGCCTGCTGATAGGCTCGCCCGTGATCCAGCACGGATTGAAACCAGTCTTCCGTCTTTTTACCCAGTTGCCGGGTAAGATCTACCTGGGTGGTTGAAAGGTCCATGGTTTCGTTTGGGTCATTTTGCAAATCATACAATTCATAGTACACCGTATCTTTTCCGTAATGATATCGATCATGCCGAATCAACTTGAAACGGTCATGATGGACCGAGATTTCCCGGACACGGGGATGACTTACATTGATCTTGCCGCGGGGTATCAGATAAAAATTAGTATTATCAAAATAATACCGGTCATCCCAGTCTTCGATCACTTTACCCTGAAGTAATGGCCAAAAACTTTTACCGGACAAAGGTAGCTTTGATTCCGGCCTTTTGATCTTACAGGCATCCAATAGTGTAGGAAATATGTCAATGATACCGGATAGGTTGTCAACGGAAATACCTTCGGCAATTTTTCCTTTCCACATCATGTAAAATGGAGTGATGGACCCCCCTTCATAAATACTGGCTTTTCCTCCTCGCAATATTCTGGACCATGCTCCTGTCCGTTCTGTTTTTTCTGCATCATTCATCCGTCGACCGGCATAGGAAAGATCCTTACCTGGAGAGGGGCCATCGTCACTTAAAAACAGGACGATAGTGTTTTCCAGCAGTCCATTATTTTCGACGGTATTCAAAATCTTACCAATGTTGTAATCCAAAAGTTCTACCATTCCGTAGAGCCGGGCTACATGGTCACTATGGCCAAGTTTTTTGTATTTAATAAAGTATTCCTCCGGGCAATTATAGGGCTCATGAATCGACTGTATCGGGATGTAGGCAAAAAAGGGCTCATCCTTATGCAATTCAATAAAATTTACCACTTCATCCCCCAAAATATCTTCGGATGCTCCTTCCGCAATAACCACCTTATTATTATAGATATAGGAAGTGTTGAGATAGGTATACAGTTTAGGATGAATTCCCACATCAAATCCCCGGCTCCAGGAAAAATAGGCATTGGTCTTCCCACTGTGCCACTTGCCAAAAGCTCCTGTGGCATATCCGGCATCTTTAAAAACATTTCCCAGGGTGATTTCATCAGAATGGATAAAGTCTCTGCCATCGTGTACATCCCACACACCCGTTTCCAAGTGATATCGTCCGGTAAGCACAGAGGCTCTGGTCGGTGCACATGCAGCTGAACTTTGGTAGAAGCGGGTAAAATGAGCACCGGACCGGGCAATTCGATCAATATTGGGTGTGTGAATTTTTTTATTTCCTTCAAATCCGATATCACCATAGCCATAGTCGTCGATCAAAAAGAGAATAACATTTGGCTTTTTAGTCATATTCTGACCAATCGACACACTGGGGAAGAGTATGATTATACAGCTGATTGCTGTCAAGATTTTGCTAAACATAGTTATATATCCGACTTGACTAAACAGTAAATTAATGCAATTTTCTTTAACTATTTCAACCTTTTGTGTCTACCCATCGATTTTGATCAATCGATTTAGAACTGAAATCCATTGATTTATAAACAATGAGATTTATGCGGTGATAGCTTGTTATCCTCCAGGTTTTTCTGATCTTTATTAGCATATGTTGAAGGTCGCCGTCTTGCATTGTAATCAAGGGGGGGATTATGGCCTTACACTGCCATTAGTTACAAAATACTTTAAATAAGACTCTGGGATGAAATTTGGTACCATTGACTATGTAATATTCGTCTTGTATGCATTGACGATTGTAGGAATTGCTTTTTGGGTAACCCGTAAGAAGGATAAAACTTCAGAAGATTATTTTTTAGCCGGTAAATCTTTACCCTGGTGGGCCATTGGGGCCTCCTTAATTGCGGCTAATATATCAGCAGAACAATTTATTGGCATGTCCGGATCGGGCTTTGCGATCGGACTGGCTATTGCTTCTTACGAATGGATGGCCGCTCTGACGTTACTTATCGTCGGCAAGTTTTTCCTGCCGGTTTTCATGGAGAAGAAATTGTATACCATTCCCGAGTTTGTCGAAAAAAGATATAGCGAAAATCTAAAAACAATCCTGGCTGTTTTCTGGATTGGACTGTACATTTTTGTAAACCTTACTTCGGTCTTGTATTTGGGTGCTACCGCGCTGGATACGATTATGGGAAATGGTGATGGATCTTTGATGGTAGCCTGTATCATCGGGTTAGCCGCTTTTGCCGCCTTGTACTCGCTATGGGGAGGTCTGGGGGCAGTAGCCTGGACCGATGTTGTACAGGTAGCTTTGCTGGTGATCGGTGGATTAGTGACCACGGTCATTGCATTATCTCATGTGTCTCCTGATGGTGGTGTGATTAGCGGTTTTATGACCCTTCTGGAAAAAGCACCACAAAAATTTTCTATGATTCTCGATAAAGGGGAGATCATTACTCCCGATGGCAAAGATGCCTATTGGGATCTGCCCGGACTGGCGGTGTTGATCGGAGGTATGTGGGTCGCCAATTTATACTACTGGGGTTTTAACC
>JAGQWV010000430.1 GCA_020437045.1 Saprospiraceae bacterium
TACTGGCATCGTATTTATCCGCTGCTTCCAGTGCCGCCCTCCGGAGAATTTTGAGATGATCAAGATGAAAGCGCAAAAGCCCTTTAAAGAGTCCTAGACATTGGTTGCTGACAGAGCCGGTTTGGTGGAAGACTGCCGGCTGCGAAAAGTGACTGAAGGGATATTCCTGAGCCCACTCCAAAGAACGTCCTGCCAGCACCAGGCCAAATCTCGACCGGCCCGTTCCTCCCGGTCCCTCCTCCAAAATCCATTTCATCGCTTTTAGATCACCGATCAAGTCGGTTTTTCGCCTTAATTCTTCCGTATCGATAAAACTTCCTTCAAAGTCCTTAAAATCACCATTCAGCAAATCGGTCAGATGGACTTTTTTCCTGGGTGCATTAATGAGCAACCTGGACAAATTCTCCAAATCTTCTCTGGGTAGTGCATCACTTAATCTCAGGTGTACCTTATCTGACAGAGATTCAATCTGCTGTTCTATTTCCTGCACCTGTTTTACATGGGAAGGTTGGACTACCGCTTCCGTCAAAGCAGTAATAAAGTGTAGTAATTTTTTAGAACCACTTTTAATTTTTTCTGTCCCTCCAATGCCAGTCATATAATAATTTCGGCTGAGAAGTACTGCGGCAAGAGAGGTAAACTCATCTTCATGTTGCAATCTTCTGATGGTATCACCTGAGGTGTCCGGCAGTTTTTCCCAAAGGTGAAAATTATCTCTAGCCCTATCTTCCAGGTCTGGATCGAGGTACCGCATCTCGATAGCCGATTCGGCACAGGACTCCGCACAGAGACCACAACCTGTGCAGGAAACCGGATTAACCACTACCGAAAACAGTTCACCCGATCCAGCTACTTGAGCCTCTGGTCGTCGATAAAACAAGTCGGTGATGGCTACAGGAAAATCACCCAATTCATGGAGAATAGCAGAAAACTCACTATAAGCGACCTCCAGTTTGTCTCCTTCCATTTGCATTTGACCCGCTACTTTTTCGAAGGCTCTCGGCAGCAAGTCACTAACGTTATTTACTGGTTCTTCATCAGCTACCCTGGCACAGGTTCTGGCTATATTTTTAATCATAGGAGTAATCCTGGTCACGGTCATTTGTTTGGCCGTCACGATCTCCGATCCGGTTCTTAGGAGCTTTTCTATACCGAGTGCCAACGGAGGCAATGCAGCGTGCGGACAGGTAACAAAGCAATCACCGCATCCGGTGCATTTTTCCGGTAAAAAAACAGGCATAGCTTCCCTTACTTCCGACTGATCATCAAATCCTGCCGTGGCTGCCGGTACTACATCCAATGCCGCAAAAGGATCCGCTACCAGCTCACTTTTTTGCTTTAGCTTATAGAAAATGGCAGTATCATCAAAAAATCGGTTTTGCCGGGTAAAATTGGGTCCATGGTTTTGGTATCTGCGCATCAGCAGAGGAACATCATGAGTGATAGGTGGGAGATTTTCTAATGGTTCTTCCGTTACAAAAACCTCCTCGTTGATGGCCGGATATTTATTTTCGATCTGCTGCATCAACACCTGATGCTTGGGAAAATTCGAATGTTGCCGGCTAAAGGGTATACCCAGATAATAGTTTTGTTTGGGGGCTTTGGAGGCCATATTTTCAACCGCAACTTCCAATAAATCAATATTTATTTCGGGAGTACATTGAGCACGATAAAAAGGGATATGCAGATCCTTTAAAATGGTAGAAATCGTAGCATGTAGCGGAGAAAAATCATTTGATCCTGAGAAATCTAAAAGGGTCACTGCTCTTTTATATTTCAAACGGGATTTTAATTCAACATCTGGAAAGGGAAAAAGCTGCTTCAGTTCTAACCATTCTACCGTTTTCATCAGGGATGGTGTCTTAGCATACAAGTTGGCTGCCTCGGTATGATAACTATAAAAGAGATAATTTGCCGAAGAATTACTTTCAGAAATTTTCCTGATTTTAATCCCGGTCAGTGACTCATATTCTAAAAATGATTGCTCAATTAATGCTGGCAGATGATACCCGAAAAATCGGGAATGTGAGGCGGATTGAAATACCTGAGCTTCGGAATCCGTTAAAAGGCCGGAAGTCACAGGATTATCAAAACTAAACCAGTTGGGGAGTCTTCGGCGAGTCGGGCCAAAAATTATTTCCTGTGCGGGAGTTGGTGATTTAATCTGATCATCCGGACTACCCAGAAAGGTAGCGATGAATTCATCGTCAGGCACCTGAATATCAATATTCGTATCCGGTATATAATCTGCATAAATAATTACGGGCATCAGAGAAAATTCAGCAATTCTCTGTCCCACTAAAATCAATGCTAAATGTTCTGCAGCAGAAGAAACTTTAAACTGAAAACACCTAATGTTCGATAATTTATAAATTGCTCGATAGAAGTCAGGACTAGTAGGTTCTTTTTTATCTCGATAAACATTAATAACTAGGGGAAGATGATTTTTGAGCGCTAAAACAATTTGCCCATAGTTGACTTGAATGGTCGAAGTTTGCAAAAAAGCGATACTACGCAGACCATTTCTCAAATATCCCAAACTATAAGACAGATCACGAGATCGGAATATATTTACGGGACGATGAAAAAGGTTATTTCGCTGAGCTGAAATTTCATCAGAATCCGTCTGAAATCCTTCTGAAATACGCATTGCCAATGTTTCCAATTTCGCCATCATCACCTAAACATTTTATAAAAATATTTATTGAAAATATTCATTTCTGAGTCGCTCTTCCACTCTACCCAGTGGCAGGTCTACACGCACTGTTTTTTCAAACTGGCCATTGCCCTCCAACCATACGATAGCACCAGTTGGACAACGTTTGGTGGCAGTCGGACTAGTCAATTCATTTAAATCATAATTAATGGTCGCCAAATTATTTCTAATCTCGATCACCCCCGGAGCGGAGTCGACTACACAACGGGAACAGGCGGTGCAAGCGACGGTACATTTCGATTCCGCCAAATCACCTTCGAGTAAACTTTTACATTGAACGATCAATTTTCGACTGATGGGCATCAATTGAAAAAGACCTTTAGGGCATACCTCTACACAATCATTACACGCCGTACATTTCTCAGGATCTACGACAGGCAGTCCATCTTCATTCATGGTAATGGCTCCGAACGTACAGGCACTGGCACAATCTCCCAATCCCAAACAGCCCCAGACACAATCTTTACTCCCACCGACTACTACGGCTTCTCCTCTACATGTACTCAGTCCGCCTGCGTATTTAGCCAGATTATGAGCCTCTTGAATACCACCTGCACATTGCAGACGTGCCACCCACTTTTCTTCCTCGGCCACTGCGACGCCCAAATAGTTGGCAATGCGTGTCAAGCCCTCCGGGCTACTAACCGTGCATTTCGCAGGATTTCTTCCTTCATTTACTACTCTTTCCGCAAAAGCACGACAACCGGGCTCACCACAGGCACCACAATTAGCATGTGGTAATAATTCTTCTACAACATCAATCCGGGGATCCTCGACGACTTTAAATTGTCGGTAGGCAATGGACAAAATTATTCCAAAGAGCAAACCCAATCCAAAAAGGATAAAAACCGGAATAATAAAATTGCCGTCCATGAATCAATTAAATTTAGCTGCCCTCTTAATCAGGTCTGCCAACTCGGGTTCACGCGGATCCAAGGGTGTTCCGGGATGGATAATGCTTACCGGACATGCCTCTGCTGCTTCGACCAATTGACGGAAGGTACCCGCATGTGCATCAGCGATAAAGGCCATTTTATCTCCATTATACCTGAACATGGCTTTATTCTTATTGATACATTCATTGCATGAGGTGCAAAGCGCTGTATCAATGTATGCCTCCATATCGAATGAATCTTTCTCTTCTGGTGATTCCAATACTGCGATGTCCGGTGTCTTTTCTTCCGGATCTATAATTTCAGGTTGAGTAATGGGAATTGGTTTTGCAACTTTAGGTAAACCAGAAGAACTCAAATCCATATCTAATAGAACTGCCGCCAGATTTTCCATGACCTTTCCCGCTTCCTCTTTCTTTACATGCTCTATTTCAGCTTCATATTTATCTTTTAATTGTTCTAATGCCAAGGCGTGTTTTTTGGCTAATTCTTTCTCCACCTCCCTCACCGCCTGGGCAGCGTGAAAGTTGTGAATGCCACTATTTTCCTGCAGAAAATTCCAAAAATCAAGTCGCTCCTGAGATCCGATAATGACCGGCCAGGAAACGGCAACTTTACAAAGATGATTTTCGGTATCAACCATCCAAATGAAAGGTATTTTCCCGATGTTAGTGGTAACATCAGTCTCCAGGTATTCATGAATGGGTATTAAATCATCGGTCCATGCAGCAACAGGTACCGGATAAAAATATTTACTGTAATTGGGGTTGGCAGCACACCAATCGGCAAAGGTAAAATGGACTTGCTGCATTTCATTTTCCTCCTCTGCATTCAAAACCATCACTTCGTGCAAAGGCCAGGATTCATCAGCTTGAGGATTATTGTCGATAGCAAATCTATTTCCCCAGGGAGTACCCAGTCTTCCATTAAAGGTAAATCCGGGAAAATCCCGGCTTTCTACCTCCGCACTTGCGGAAAGAAAATTATTCTTTTCATTTGCTACCTGAATAGCAAGCATATATATGAAGGCAGGAGCAAAAGCAGTCAATCCATCGACAAATTGCCGGTAAAGTTGCAGGGGATTAATTGCTGAAGTCTGGGCTACATAAATATTTTTATAAGACATCATCAACCCTCCCATTTCGACAGGGGAATGTAATGATATACTGTTTTCCACTCCAGCATCACCTGATGTAGAAAAACAATTTCTTTTGAGTGCAAATATTTTGATAGGCACATTTTCTGAAAGCATTCTGGAGAGCCCTATAAAGTCTTCTCCGAAAACATGAATATCATCGACAATCAGAGCAAAATAGGTAGACTGATTAAGTTCTTCTTCGGTAAAATTTTGCCAACTAAAATGCTGAAAGTAATCATCGTGAATTTCACACTGGTAGATATTCTCTATTTCCAATTCTCCCATTCGTTTAGCCCGCAACAATTGGACATAGGGAGCAATTCTTTCCGTAAATTGATCTTCCAGAACTTTAAGCCCATCGGCCTCTGACCACGGTTGTAATTCAGCTTTATCAAACATTTTTTGCCAATACAATTCATGGTCCTGATAAAGTGCCTCATCAATAGAAACGATGGCACTAAAATCTAATAGCACTTCCGACTCTTCAAGATCTCGGATAATTTTAGAAATACGATCAAGCCTAATGGAATCCATAGATTCTGATCCCTCTATTGGTGTCAAATCAGCCAGAGCCTCAAATTTCATCATGCCGCCCATAAATCCCAGTGAATCACTTAAGCGATGTGGATCCTGATTTTCCGTTCCTTTTTGTTCTTCGACTCTTAGTAAATCATTTAGCTTGGTTTTAATTCCAACGATCTGCTCCTTTAGATTTTTCCGCGCCTGAGCACTGGCATTTGTGATTGCTGCATTTAAGAGAAGAAATGTTGCCTCAGATGTATAGGTAAAAACAGATCCCTGATTAGGAAGGATACCCACCAGATTTTGGATATCATTTCTCAGCTGAACACCTTCATCACCACCAACATCCAATTGTTTCTCTAGCTGAGAGAAAATCTTTTGATTAAGATCACTAATTAATAAGGGACCATTTTGTAAAGCTACATTGGCGAGGTGAATCAAACTACCCAGGAAATTCTTCAAGATTGAATCCTCACGATCGAGTCTTTCAAAAGCCGTTTCAATTAAATTACGAAAAGGTACACATTGACCAATTGTTGACTCATTAGTGGTCACCCAGACGGGATATTCGGCAGCCGTTAGTGTATCAGTGTAGGCAGAAGAGATCACCAGAGGGGTAAAACCAACCGGTAGTGGTGGATCCGCATATCCATTTCGAAAAAAAAGTCGCAAATTCCGCCATACTTCCTTTATCTCGTCTGCTGATAGTGCATCTCCCTTTTTGAACGTGGGAAATTTATCTTCATTTATAGATTTTTCCTCAGTCACCAACTGCACATCTTCACTTAAGACCTCTTCTACAATTTTGGCATCTTCCCGGAAAAAATGACTAAACGAACTTTTTATTTCCTTAGGCATCTCTGTTTCTTGGAATTAATTATCAATTAAATTAAATGGCGTATCGATCGAATTCCCCTTTGAGAATTTTTTCCTTTTGCTCTACGGTAAATCCTAAATTTGAAGCACCAAATTCATCATAGCGAGGTGCATTTACATCTCGATAAAAAAGTCCCATGTATACAGTATCTGTATCTATGGCAAGATCGCGGGCGGCTTTTAAATCAGAAGGGTCATGGTTTAACTTATGACTAAATGTACGGGCCACTTCATCACTAACGGTAATTCCCTTTTCATGTTCGAGATAACACATAGCCTCTCTATTGCTAGTCATTTCCTGGGCTAATGTGGCCTGGAAAACCGGGCAACGTTGAATGATGTGAATAAAAGAAAATCCCTTATGTTCAAATCCTGCTTTTATGGTTTCGTACATATGGGCTGGATTCCAATCTGCCGTTTGAGCAACAAATGAAGCGTTGGATACTCCTAAAGTAGTTTCCACCGGATTAATGGGTGGTATCACCGATCCTTCGGGTGTAGTATTAGATATAGTACCGAGGCGGGAGGTCGGAGAAGTTTGCTTTTTAGTCATTCCATAAATTTGATTATCAAGCAGCATCACCGTCATGTCCATATTATATCGAATGGCATGAATCCAGGCACCCGCACCGATAGAACAACAATCACCATCACCCGTAATGACAAATACATGAAGATCCGGACGTCTGAACTTGACACCGCAGGCCACAGGAAATGCCCGTCCATGCAGACCGTGAAAACCATACGTATTCATATAGTGGGGAAAGCGGGAAGAACAACCAATTCCGGAAACAAAAACTGTTTTGGCCGGATCAAGTTGCTTCTCCCGTAATAATTTTTGCGTATTAGTTAGCACGGCATGATCTCCACATCCCGGACACCATCTTGCGACACCTTTTCCATAATCTTC
>JAGQWV010000431.1 GCA_020437045.1 Saprospiraceae bacterium
ACTAGTGGACTTTTTAACACATCAGAACTAGGATCATCGATTAATTCGTGAAATATCTGACCAAATTGGTTAAAGTGGGATACGAAAAATCTGAAGATTTCGATCTGCAAAAAATTGAGCACAAATCTGGCAGAAGCAGCTTCCTGGCTTAATTTAACCACCTTAAATCCGTAATATTGATTTAATGAATAAGCCAAATGTATTTATTAGCAGACAGCTTCCGGATATAGCCCGGGCTTTACTCAGCGAAGCAGTATTTAAGTGCCAGATTTGGGATCATGAAATTCCCATGCCCCAGAATGCGTTAATCGAGCACTGCCAAGGAATGGATGCGTTGCTTTGTACAGCGATTGATAAGATAGACGCCGCACTCTACGATGCTTGTCCTGATCTGAAAATCATTTCCACTTTTGCAGTGGGCTATGATAATATTGATTTAGCGGGAGCCGGAAAAGCAGGAATCAGAATCGGGCATACCCCTGGAGTTCTTACCGAAGCTACCGCTGAAATTGCCTTTGGATTAATGGTGGCAGTAGCCCGTCATTTTCTTGATGCACACCGGCAGATACCGGAAGGAAGCTGGAAATATTTCGTTCCCACCCGAAATCTTGGACAAGATCTGCAGCGAAAAACACTGGGTATACTAGGGCTGGGTGCCATCGGCTTCGAAATGGCGAGAAGATGCAAAGCGGTCTACGATATGCAAATCATTTATCATAATCGTGGAATTAACGAAGAAGCTGAAAAAACATTAGGTGCCAGGAAAGTCACTTTTGAAGAGCTATTAAAACAAAGTGACGTTCTATCGGTACATGCCAGTTTGAATGCCCAGACAAAGGAAATCTTTAACCAGGGGGCATTCAGCCAAATGAAAGAGGAGGCGATTTTTATCAATACTGCCCGGGGTGGACTGCATTGTGAGCAGGATCTGATTGAAGCGCTTGCAAGTGGTTCAATTTGGGGGGCAGGTCTGGATGTCACAAACCCCGAACCGATGCATGCAGACAATCCCTTGTTGAAGATGCCGAGAGTAATTGTTTTACCACATATCGGATCCTCAACAGTGTTTACCCGAGACGAGATGGCACGTATCGCTGCCCAAAATATCATCCATTTTTTTACCACCGGAAAGCTACTGCACGAGGTTGAAACTAAAAAAGCCCATTGAAAAGGTTTCAATTAGGCTTTAAATTAGTATATGTGCAGAAAAAATTACATCCTACTCTTGGGGTTGCTTTTTCGGGTATCCCGGCAAGACTTTACCGTTAAATGATTATTTACCCATAGATAAGCGATATGAAGTCCAAAAAACTGATGTTTTACGCTAGTACCATCCCATCGCTCACCTAACTCCAGCAGACCATATTGGGCATGCGCTTCAATATCAAATTTCCACACATGAATGCCGGCAGTAAAATCGAGACCAACATCTCGTCCATTTAGCTCTTCACCGCTAGACCAGTATCGATCTGCCACTGAAGGATCACTTAATTCCTGCTTGATGATGTATGAGCCATAAACGCCACCTCCGACATATCCATGGAAGAAATCGTCACCGACTTTGAAAATCAAAGGATTGACAGCCAATTTTACCTGTTGGAGATCGATATCCACGGGTGACGATGTATTTTCAACATCAAAATACTCACTAGCACCTTGCTGTACATAACTGGCCAAGAGGTTACCCCGCATCCATTTAGTGCGATACAATTCGCTCTTGATTCCGGCTTCCCAACCATGATACATGTCCAGGATACCAACCTTATCGCCATTCTTTTGTGGTTGAAGCAGGTTTGAACGAACCAAACCGATAAAGGGACCGAAACCACCCGATTGATCCGAGAAATTAATTTGGGCGGTCAGCGGTAAGATAGTTAAGGATAAAAATGAAAAAGAAATAAAAAGTCTTAATAGTGTACTCATGATCTATCTCAAAAAAGTTAATCAATAAAAAGTACGGACTCAAGACAAAGCAAAGATTACCATCAGGGGAAACTGAGTGTATATTCTTAATCACGAAAACCATACCATTTTTTGAAGGTTGTTTCCTAGCTTAGTCCATGGATCGATTTCATGAAAAACATGCTACCATTATCCAGAATATCTTTTCTTGTTAAACTACCAGTGATATGGTGCATATTGTGGCTAGCAATATCCAGTACAAGATGCTTTGCCCAAGCACAACTCAAGGAAGATTGGATCATCCTTTCAGACGGAACTAAACTGGCGATGGATTGGTACCTGCCAGTTGACATTCCTGTCGATGGTTTTCCTGTAATTCTTGAATACCTACCCTATCGCAAAGAAGAAGGCAGGAGGAACCGCTATGGGCTGTTCTCATATTTTACAGATCACGGCTACCTGGTTGCGAGAGTAGATATCCGGGGCACTGGAAATAGCGACGGACATTTGATTGAATACGAATACACAGACCAGGAACAGGCAGATGCCCTGGAGGTGATCCAATCATTAGCAGATCACCCCATGTGTAACGGACGGGTATTTATGATGGGAATATCCTGGGGAGGATTTAACTCCTTACAGGTGGCTATGCGAAAACCTAAAGCTTTGCAAGGTATCATTTCAATGATGTCGACAGACGATCTCTATGAAGACGATGTCCATTACATGGATGGAGTGATGCATATTGATGCTTATGAAATTGGGCAGGATCTGGCCAATAGCTTACCCGGAGCACCTGATTTTGTTATTGATTCGAATTATTTTACAAATCGCTTTGACACAAAACCCTGGCTTCTGATTTACAAGGAACAACAGAGGGATGGTCCTTTCTGGAACCGGGCATCTCTAAATGAACATTATCCGGATATTGATGTTCCGGTGCTGGCAATCGGTGGTCTCTATGACGGATACCGTGACTTTATAGCTCGATACTTTGAACATGCTGATGTGCCGGTTACCGCCATACTCGGCCCCTGGAACCATACCTTTCCCAACTGGGCGGAGCCACCTCCGGCCATCGAATGGCGCGATTTTGCCGTCGAATGGATGAATTGTGTTCAATCAACAAGCTGCGATCTTTCGCAAAATTATAATCAACTGTACTTCTATCAACGCGACTGGCATCGACCTGGTCTCACACCGGAGGAGATACCGGGATACTGGAAAGAGATAAGACAATGGCCTCCCAAGCATCAGCAGTTTGATACTTTGTATCTGAATAATGAATCGGAATTGTCCACTCTAAAACCTTCTGAAAATTCAACCAATGAAATTTCTTATAAACCCAGTGTTGGCGTAGAGGCTAGTGGTTCCGTTATGTGGTGGGGTGATTGGGCCCCTGATCAATCCATTGCCGACCAACAATCATTACTCTACCGAAGTGATCCGCTGGCAGAAAATCTCGAGATTACTGGTTTTCCTAAAGTAATATTGCAAGCCAGCTGCGACACGACACAAGCAAATTGGGTAGTTCGACTTTCCGATGAAGCGCCTGATGGACGCGTAACCTTGATCACCGGAGCAGCCTTTAATGCTACGCACAGAAACTCGGCTGAAAATCCGGAAGATATCGTCAGCAATAAAGTGATGAAACTACCCATCGAAATGCACCTTACCAGTTGGACTTTTCGTAAAGGACATAGGGTCCGCCTGGCGGTAAATAATGCACAATGGCCTATGCTCTGGCCGACTCCTTACCCAATGCGTACCAAAATTTGGTTGGACACCATGGGCATCAACCAATTGCAATTGCCTGTCTTACCAGGCTATAAATCTGAAAAAACATTTAATTTACCTGGCATTGATCCCCAATTGCCAGGTTATCGTACCATCGCCTCGGAAACACTCTCCGGATATGCGGAAATCAGAACAAGCACATACAATCATCGGACCGGTGGGGCTGAAATTCTTGCTACCAATAGTGGTGAGGACGCCTTTCCCTGGGGGCGAATAAAATATACGGAAGAAATAAAACACTGGACAAATGACCCTGATCCGGCGCATACGGGAGTGCAAAGTATATATACCATCACCGCTGTCCTGCCAAAACGAGAATTACGTTGGGAAGGACACCTGATTTTCACGAGCGACGAGACTGATTTCCACTACCACTATACCAGGAAACTATTTGTAAATCAAGTACTTATAAGAGAGAAAAGTTGGCAGCAAATCATACCGCGGGATCACCACTAACGTAGCGATTAAAAAAAATATTTTTATTTGAACGTCTGTCGAAAAACATCGTTTCAACAGTTATGAAAAATATAACTTTGTCCTGCATTCATGATCTTTTTTAATCGATTTA
>JAGQWV010000432.1 GCA_020437045.1 Saprospiraceae bacterium
TACACCCACACGATGAAGTACCTGGAGTATTACCGGGCTGTCCGCGGCAATGTCATTGACCGGTTGCCGGATCTTTAAACGCACGAAGTGAACAGATTAACTTGCTGCGCATCCAACTCAGTTTTTGGATAGCCATACTTATCAATATCAATTTTTCTCTGAATGGTTTGGTTTATCCATTTGGTTGCGTCTGCGTAAAAGTCCTTTTTTATTTCAAAACCATAAGCCTTACGGTTTAACTCAATGGCAGCGACTAATGTACTACCACTACCTGCAACTGGATCGATTACAATGTCTCCTTCATCTGTAAAAATATCGATCAATTTTTTCAATAACTTAACCGGCTTTTGAGTTGGATGCAATTTTTCAATAGTTGAGTCATCACGCTCCCAATCTATGCAGTTGAAGATCATTTTCCCGTGATTGTTAAACTTTGGCAACTTATCCCGGTAAAGAAGTAATCCATATTCACAATTGCCTACAATACGCATATTCGCTTTCAAAACCTGAGCGGAGAAGTTTTTACGAAAAACCAAATTGATATATCTATTCAACCCATACCGTTTAGCGAGATCAATCAAATACATCTGCTGATCAAATGCACAAAATATAATCATCGCCGGTGCCTGTCCTGATTCCTTTGGTTCTTTCTTTAAAAGATTACTGGCAAAGTGCATAAATTCAGCAGGCTTAAAGTTGCTATCCGTATCAAAAAATGAAGATCCAGCTAGTTCGCTTTCTCCGTTTGAATTATCGCCATCTTTATACCATGCTGGATTGGAGGCATATGCGTTATTCCCTAGATTGTAAGGTATATCAGCAATAATCAGCTGCGCCTTATGCAAGCTATATCTTTTGAAGTTTTGAAAATGGTCGTTAAAAAGTATCATACTTCATTCTCTTTAATCCACCCCACAGCCAGGTCCTTCTTTGCCATCCATCGGGTCTCATTGTACCCGGCGATGTCGCGCAGTGCAGACTTGGCATCTATCGGTGATAATTCGTTTTCTATCTTCACCCGCACGAACTCCTGCAGCATTTCATCCTGGCAGCGTTCATTGACCATCGCTTCCGTAAGCTCCGCACCGCAATACTTGACCAGGAAGTCAAAGTGGTACGCCATGATTGTAGAGTAGTCATTTGACGCTTTAGCGGCCCGTATCGTAGCGAATGACCGCTCCACGGCATCCGCATTCTTCTTCTCACGCTCAGCGTGGATCTGCTCGATAGGCCGCATGCTGTACTTCGTGATGTCTTTGCGCTGTGCGTAGTAGGCATTGATCCACCGGAATACCGTAGGCACGTCAAGCCGGTTAAAGTCATCGCCAAATTTGCCACGCACCCCCATCTTCATGCACAGGATCAGATCCGGGATGGTCAGCTGGCTACACTCACGGTCATTGGCAAATTGCACCGGCAGGGACTCCATCACTTTCTCCGTGAGCCCATTCTTTACCTGCACCATCTGAGACACTTCATGCATCATCCGGACCACGAAGATAGACCAGGCATCCATGCCCCACACCCGGGCTATATTCCGGATGCTGGTAAACTTATCCGCGTGGCTTACGATCGTCTCCATGGATTCAGGATTCATCGACAGGTATTGATCCGGATTCCAGCGCATGGCCAGCGTGATCATCATCCGGTATTTTTCATTGGACAGATCACCGATGGTAGCCAGAAAAGCCAATTGTTTTTTGATCGGGTCGGCATACTCGCCAAATGCGACCAGCTTACGGTGCAGTTCACTGGAGACCGTAGCGAGCCTTGAATCCGTCGCTGATTTGGTGGCCTGATTGTCCATTTACGGGTTGTTTTTGTTTTTCGTAAATCTGCGGATAGCACAAGCTATGCCCGCAGTTTTCTTCTGCCTGCTGGTCGGTCCAGCTTCGGAATTTCCTGAGCTCGTTGTCAAACTGCCGGTAGGTCAGTGACTTCCCAGTGTCGTGCAGGTTTTGGATCCACTGGTCGAATGCCAGGATCTTTCGCTTACTCATCCAGTCCGGCCATCCGGCCAGGTTTTCCAGCACGGTGTACACCGCATCGCCTGTGTGTCGACCATACCGCTGCCGGAACAATGCCTGGGCTGTGCCATTACGAAAGTTTTCCGGTCCGATGTCGGCGGGTGATTCCGGTATTTCATCGAGATCGAAAACTTCTTTTTTTTCTTCTGAAAATTCCTTTTTGTTTTTAGGTTTTAAGGTTTTAAGGTTATTAGGTTTATCTATATCAACAATGATATTGTCAGTGATACTACAGTGATTTGTACTGTGATTCGACAGTGATCTGTCAAGTGATTTGTTATCTGATCTGTCAATTTTTGACACAGCAATCACGTTAGTGCTGTACTGATTTTGTGACTTTTTGATCAATAAAATGAACTCCCATTCCACCAGGTCTTTGAATACTTTTTTGTAGGTATTGAATGATTTGATACCTATCGCCTCCATCGTCATACAGGTAGGTAGTCCGAAGTTTTCTTTCCATCCGAGCCGGTTCCAGTGATCCAGGATGAAGAAATACATCGCCGTATGATTTGCCGTGATCAACTCCGGATGCTCATAGGTGAAGTCAAACCAGCTACGACTTAGCTGAAAGTGATTGATTTGCTTTTTGCTCATACCCACTTATTTTCCTTCTTATTCCAATACTTCCACGTCCGGTCATCGATCTTCTTCATCACGATGTTAGGGGCATCCAGCTTGCTGCGCGTGCGCCTGGCATTCTCCATGGCTTGCTTGTGCCGCTTGTCTACGGCTTCGATGTAGTCCAGGTGGCTATGTATCGATGAGTTGCTCATAAGTCAGATATTATTAAGCTCCTGTAAATATGTTCCCCGGTCTTGCGGTACCGGTATCGCACCTTCTGCTTTGTCAGGTCGATGCCATTAAGCATGGTGCCGAGTATCTTGGTGAGTTGCTTATAGTCGTCTACATCTATCGTCTTAGCTGTGTTTTCGACCATTTCCTGGGTAGGGTTTTCAGTATATCGGTAGGTGATATTCTCCACGCCATCGGACTCATCGACTTTGCCGGTCCGATAAATATTTGATCCTGGCAGATCAGCAAGATCCGACAGGCACCGGCGTACACTGGTGATGTTCATGAAATCAAAAGGTCCACGATAGAGCTCATTGCCCGTGAAATCAACATCAGCATGTTCTTTCAAAAAGTCATGCACAGCCTGCTTTTGGGATCGGCAACGCTCCGCGTGGACCTTCCAGTTTTTAGATGCTACCGTGTCGTGGAAATCGATCATCCAGCGATAAGTATTGCGATTTGTGTTTGGATCGACGATATCACTTTGTTTATTTCTTCATCCCATATGGATTGCTCCATTTCTTCCAGGTCAATGCTCTCCATCCAGAATACCGGCGAATTGTCCTCAACATCAAAGTTGACTTCTACCGGTATTTCAATCTTCTGCATGCCCTCAAATACCGGCACACTTATCGAAAATGAAAGATCGATTTCGTGGCGAACCTGTTGATCGAATACCACGCGCTTGTTGCCTTTAAGGTCATTTCCATTTTCAATCTCAGTGGTCACTTTAGCGCTGAACTGAGATAAGTTCTTGATGATCGACATTGCAATATCCCGATCAACGAAGTACATCCGATTGAAGCGAAGGAAATCTTTCAACTGCTTCAAAGACCATTTGTAACCAGTATTGATTTTCCATCGAGTGAGCAACTTTGCATGAGTCAAACTACCGGTAACCTGAGCTTGACCGTATTCTTCAAATTCATTGCAAATGAGAAGAGTCTTTTTATCATTTGGATAAATGATCAATGTTGACTTATCCCAGGAAAAGTGTTCTTTCTTCTTTTCACAGAACTCGACCAAACCAGGTAATGTAATGGCTAGTTTTAAGTTTTTTGGATGGACAATTGGATCAGCTGATCCTTCGCGTATGATATACTCGCCAGGAGCCATCAGGTTAAGTTTGTCGGTTGACATGAATTATGCTGTTTTAGAGGTGATTGTAATTTGATTTTCTCCCGGCTTTAGCTTTCGGTGATAGACGTAGCTTCCATGCTCATCGTAGAAAGCCATTTCACGATTTTCATAGTACGGTACGGCATAGAGTTTTTTATTCTCCAATGTGTAGCCCTGATTGATCTTTCGCATCAATGCTTTGGACTGTTCGGATAATGATTTAGAACCTATTTGACCGAAATCAAGTAGCTTTAAGTCCTCAAGCCATTCCACTATTTCATCATGTTCCTTGGCTACCTTCATGAGTTCCTTAAAGGAATCAAGGGCTCCTTTCCTAACCGTCAGGAATTTGTTTGCCTTGAAATAATCGTCCTTCAATTTGATAATTTCATCATCCGTGTAATCGTGACGGATGTCTTCATGAACGGTACCAGTCGCAACCTCACGAAGCGTATCCGGATCCATAAACTGTTCAATTTCTATCATGATCGTATCGGTTTAAGTGATTTTTCAAAATGCTCCCGGATAGGCTGGTAACCTTGGTTAAGAAATAGCCGCACCGGGAGTGTTTCGTGACATGGGCAGGACTCGAACCTGCAAACCCTATTTTATTTAAGCCGCTAAGCCTGGTTATTATTAGGTTTTGTAGTGTCTATGCGCATTCTCGACACATCATAGCGTCTACCAATTTCGCCACCATGTCATATAAAATAGCGGCCCGGGGACAAACGAAAAAC
>JAGQWV010000433.1 GCA_020437045.1 Saprospiraceae bacterium
TCATCATCAGCGACATCATGATGCCTGAAATGGATGGGCTGGCTCTTTCTGAGCACCTTAAAAATGATGACAGAACAAGCCACATTCCTATCATCCTGTTAACTGCCAAATCAAAGCATGATGATCGCTTAGATGGTTTAAACAGTGGTGCAGATGCCTATTTAGTTAAACCCTTTGATCAGGATGAGTTGATGGTCCTAATACAAAATCTATTCTTAAACAGAGAGAAAAGCAGACTGTATTATCAGAAACATCTCCTCTGTCCTACTCCTTTGGAAAGAGAAAATAATTTCCTCCAAAAGGCCAAATTGAAAATCGAAGAAAATTTTTCTAATGAAGACTTTACGGTAGATGTCCTTGCCAAAGAATTCTTTCTCAGCAGAACGCAAATATTTCGAAAACTCAAATCACTGACCGGTAAATCCTTTACCGAGATCGTTAAGGAAATGAAAATCCACCGCGCCAAAGAATTGCTCATCAATACCGATAAAACTGTGGCTGAAATCGCCTTTGACTTAGGATTCAAAGATGCAGGATATTTTAGCAAAACGTTTAAGGCAACCGTTAAAGAAAGACCTTTGGAATTTAGGAGTAAGCAAACATGACCAACCGTGCAATTTTCATTTCTCCTGTTTATTAAACCGGGATTATTTATTAGGGTTGTCATGCCCGTCCCGACATCAATTGTCGGGGAGAGTCAAAAGGCCAAAAAAATCGGGTGTTCCACGGTAATTGTACCTCACAATCACAGCCATCATTACGTTGAGAAGCAAAATTGCCGGACGTACCTGATTTTTAGTAGAAAATCTAATGTGTATTCCCGGTCAAAGCTTTTGGAATAGGTAGCTTTTCCTTATTACCGGTTTTATATCATCATTCTGCATCCATTTTACCGGCTATTGCAACCAAAGTACCATAGCCCATACAACTAAAAATTCGTAACTTTTGATCAGAACACTCTTTCGAAATTTTTATAGACAATCATCCAACCGATTTTCAAAGATTTACTGACCACTATACCTACTACTAAAAACACTAAATCATGAAAAGACGTACCTTTCTTAAAACCTCCACTTTGGCCGCTACCGGACTGGTTACCCCCCAACATTTTGTAAAGGCCGACGACAAAATAAAACTGGGAATTTTGGGCACCGGTTGGTGGGCACGGGATTTCCTGATTAACTATGCGATACCAACCAATGAGTTTGATATCATTGGCATCTGCGATGTAAATCAGAAAGCAATGGATATGGCCCTGGAAAAAATCGCTACCCTCGGAGGCAAGAAACCGGCCGTTTTCAAAGATTATCACGAATTGCTGAATATGCCTGATTTACAGGCGGTAGTCATTGCTACCCCGACACACTGGCACGCCCTCCAATTTATTGAAGCTTGTGAAAAGGGTCTGGACATCTGGCAGGAAAAACCCCTTGGCTATGACATTCGCGAAATGCAGGCCATGGAAAAAGCCTATAAAAAAGCGAAAAATATTGTTTCTATTGACTTTCCCAGACTCTATGGACCGGTCAACAACGAAGTGAAAGATTATATACAAAGTGGTCAGGCGGGAGAGATTAGGGCCATCCAGTTCAACATCCACAGCGGTGACGGTACCGCTCCGGTCACCGATGTTCCGTCCTATCTCAATTACGAGGATTTCTGCGGTCCGGCTCCTCTATTGCCCTATACCTGTTATCCCCAGGGTATTGGTTCTGCCTGGCGCGGTCAGCATGGATTTAGCCGGGGCATCCTTGCCGACTGGGGCATCCATTATCTGGAAAATATTCGTCAAATAATGGATCTCGATTTGCCTGATTCTATTTCCGGCATCGCTTCCTTCAACGTACCTGGAGCGGAACATCCGGGTCTGCAAGAAGTGATCTTTGACTTCCAGGGGCGCCCGGTGCAGTGGTCACATAAAGGTTGGGGATATAGCAATCCTCTGTCACACACCAATATGGGTGTCTTTTACCAAGGTAGTAAAGGCACTATTTTCGCTACCGACCTGGGTTGGGAAGTCTATCCATCAGATGGTTCCGGGGTCAAAGAATACGGTGGTCCTAAGTTAGGATATGGCGCACCGGAATTTATGGCAGGGGTGCAAATGGCCTTTGATTTGCAATTTAAACACTTTGCCCAGGCGATCCGCGATCGAGATGATCGTGAAATTCTTGGAAAATTTGACGATGGTTTAAAGGCGACAGCGGCAGTAACTTATGCGGATATGGCCACCAGAACTCAAGCTCCAGTGGTTATTGATCATAGCAATCTGAGTATTAAGGATAATGCACAAGCCGGTGCCCAATTACTGAGATCTTATCGATCTCCCTATTCGCATCCGTACGAAGGGTAACGAAAATACCGGAATAGGGAACCAAATTACCAACTACCATTGATTTGAATCGAATACCTTGTTGCTACATGCACACAAGCAAAGGGAGCGTAAAATTCCAAAAACCAAAAAATAATACCGGGCTTGCCCTATTTGACTGTAATTATTTGCTTCACAATAAACCTGAATCATCATGAATCACAAAAACTTATTCATTTTCAATGGTGTCGTCTGTATGTTTTTTGGATTGGGATTAATGTTTACCCCTGTTCAAATTTTGAAAATTTATGCTGCTGAATGGACCACCGCACCAGCTTTTGCCATTGTTACAGCCCGGGGCTATGGTAGCCTGATTTTTATTCTAGGCATCGCTTTGTTCTCCGCTATAAAGGCCACCGATTCTTATGGCAGAAGAGCTTTATTGATCATTATCTGTTTTGCTAATGCTCTACTCGTCCTACTACATGGTTATGGCACCATTACGGGGATCGAAAATGCAATGGGATGGTCACTCGTTTTATTAGTCGGTTTTATGGCTGTGTGGGGAGGAATGTTACTGATGAAGGAGAAGGTTGTTTCCTAGCTTAGTTTAGACATCCGGTTAGGTAGTGATTACCAGGGGAATCATAAAAGCTTTATTAGTCCTTCATCTCGGAGGTGGATTTCTTTATTCGAATAATGATTTGAATATTGATTCCATGTTTCGAACATCAAGCAGAGAGAGTATTGACATTACTCCATATTTGCAATATTTCATTGATACTTCAAATCAGTTAACTTTTGATGAAGTCAAGGCAATAAACCATGATCAATTTTCATCCATTGGGATTGAAAAGTTTAAGCGCCCCATACATCGCAATATTACGATATGGATGATATTAAAAGTGATGAACCGATCCCCTGAAGACTACTATCTTGGGATTCATTTCCCCAAAACTTATGCGTTCATTCCTGATTCAACAAGAAATTTTCACACAATAATTCTGGGTACTCAGGATCCGGCTACAAGACGCGATGATCCATTCTCCTTGCCATTTCTCACAATTGCCCCTGGATTTGATTCCAGCATTTACTTCAAACTAAAACCGAAAAATTTCTACAGTCTTGGAAATCCTAACCAGCGAAAATTTGATTTTACCATCAACTCAGGAACAGGAATAAAAAAAGCCGTTAATAGAAGTGATGGCAATCTGATCGTATTAGGCATTCTTTTGACTGTATGTTTCTATCACCTTATTCTTTTTCTGTTCAATGCCGACAAGTCCTACCTTTACTTGGGAATATTTGCCTCCATTTATGTTCTTCAACAAATTTTTTACACCGGTTTATTAGAAAGCTGGTTCTCCATTCCCTATAGCTTTCACTATTCAGCCGGTGTAAATGCCATTATCTTTGCATTCTGGCCGATCGTCATGCCTTTTACGATCAAATATTTAGACTTAAAAAAACAAAATCCAATATGGCACTTCCTATTATCGACTATAGGATGGTATTTATTTAGTTTTTATGTAATCGTTTTCTTTGTTCAATTTCTAGCACCTAATTTTATCCTTTATACGCGATATGGAGATGTATTAATGTTTAATGCAATTCTGGTAGCGACAGGGGCCAATTTAATTCTATTAATTGCCGGGTTAAAGAGTTATCAAAAGGGTCATAAAATTGCACTCTACTTTATATTGGCTTTTAGTGTGCTTGTAAGTAATACCATGTGGAATTTAATTACCAGTAATTATAATTCATTTTTTAATGGAATTGCATTCCTCCTACTCTCATTCGGTCTCGCCCGTCAATTTAAATCCCTACAGGATCAACGTTCTAAGGCCGAAAAACAAAAAGCTATCTCCGACCAACTCCGCAAAATCGAAGTACAGGAAAAAGAAAAACTGAAAGAACTCGACCAGTTTAAAACGCAACTATACACCAATATCACCCATGAATTTCGTACACCCCTCACGGTCATTTCCGGTATTGCCGATCAGATCCAAAACCAACCCCAAGAAAAAGAATTGATCCAACGTAATTCTATCCAGCTTTTGGATCTGGTCAATCAAATGCTCGAACTTAGTAAAATCGATTCCGGCTTCTTAAAACCCCAATGGGTTCAGAGTGATATCATCCCCCAAATAAAATACTTATCCGAATCCTATCAACATCTGGCTAGTAGCCAGGATAAACAATTCAATCTGCAAATACTGGAGGAAAGTATCTGGACAGATACCGATCCCCAAATGCTGGAAAGAATTTTAAATAATCTGGTGCACAACGCGATTAAATTTACCCCAGCGGGAGGAAAAGTCCAGCTCCGGGTTGCCGGCGATCCAAACCACGACCGGTATTTGCTTTCTGTAAAAGATACTGGCAGAGGTATTCCGGAAGAACAGCTCGACAAGATTTTCGATCGTTTTTATCAGGTCGATCACAGTAATACCCGGCAAGGGGAAGGAACGGGTATCGGACTAGCTTTAGTTAAGGAGCTAACCGAACTATTGCAGGGCAAAATATCGGTGGAAAGCAAACTATATCAGGGTACAGAATTTACGATCAAATTCCCCATCCGGCAAAAAGCAGAAATCAAAACCTGGACTCCACGATCAGAGTCCAAGCACAATTTGGAATTTTCTCATTCACCAAAACAGCTACAATCACCTAACGGTGACCAACCAAAAGTATTAATCATCGAGGATCATCCGGATGTTCGCACCTACCTTAAAAAATTATTGATAAATGATTACCACCTACTGGAAGCTAATAATGGTAAAACAGGATTAAGCATGGCCATGGAAGAAGTACCCGACCTGATCATCAGTGATATTATGATGCCTGAATTAGACGGCTTGTCCCTTTGCCAACAGATCAAAAGAGATGCACGAACCAGCCATATTCCCGTCATTTTACTTACTGCTAAGTCTACCCAGGACGATCGACTGCAAGGACTGGAAGAAGGAGCCGATGCCTACCTCACCAAACCCTTTGATAAAAGGGAGCTTTTTATCCGTATCGAAAAGCTATTGGAGACCCGGGAGAAAATGCGATCGCACTATCATCAGTTTCAAATGTTGCCACAAGAAAAAGTACAAGAAAATTCTTTTTTGAATCAGGTCAGAAAACATATCGAAAATAATTTTTCTAACGAACAATACCAGATCGATGATCTATCCTCGCACCTACACCTCAGTCGGACCCAGGTCTATCGCAAATTAAAAGCCTTGACCGGAAAAACTTTTACCGATATTGTCAAAGAAATGAAAATACATCGAGCCAAAGAATTGCTGTCAAAGACAGAAAAGAACGTTAGTGAAATAGCATACGATTTGGGATTTAAGGATGCCAGTTATTTTGGAAAGGTATTTAAGGAATCAACGGGATCCAACCCGAGTCATTCCAAGTTCTTTAAATAGAAAAATAATTTTCTTAACCTAATTTCAAAATCAAAGTAAAAACCACTGACCATTGATCAATCGTTAATGTTAAAATCAATGAATGTTGCCATAAAAAGTCTTCTACTATTTACTCTGTCATGTTGGACTACATTGATATTTGCCTCTACCGAAAATATAATGCTAGTCAATCTAGGCGAGGAAATGATTGATATCAGTCCCTTCATACAATTCCACATAAATAAAAATGAATCGATTGGGGATTCTGATATCGTCAATCTCGATTTTAATAAACTTGAACCCAAAATCCTAGACAGCAAGATTTACCGAAATGAAGTCTATTGGATCAAAATTCAACTTCAATTGGTCGAGCCTCAGGCGAAAGATTATTATATCTCATTTAATCACCCCTACGCAACCTACTACTTTTTCGAAGAGGATTCCAATCTTACACAAAATTTCGGATATTTTGATAGTGTAGATCATACTCTTTCACCTTTTTTCCCTGTTCAATTGGTCAAAGTACCAGGAAAAGAAGGCGTACAGACTCTATATTTTAGACTATCTTCTAAAGATTATTTTTCGGGTCAGCATAGGTTACAGATAGATCTCGACCGAAAAATCATGAATCAGCATTCAATTGATATCTATATGCGGCAACACATGTGGGACATTGCATTAGTTATTGGGATATTATTTGCCATCTTCTTCTATCATATCATCATTTTTCTATCTAACTCTCAATACATTTTCCTCTATCTATCATTAAGTGCGCTCCACTACATATATATCATCTTACATTTGAATGGTATACTGGGAATATGGTTCGGACTAAATCCAGGAAAGCTCTACTATGGCTTAGGAGATAGTGCAATATATATGAGCGCATTGATCTTCATTCCACTAACCACAGAATACCTAAAAATAAAAAACTATTCAAAGTCACTGTACAGACTACTCAGATACACCTTAGTGATATTTCTCATCTATTGGATATTTGACATATTCCTGCAACTTCTACAGGAAAATTATTTTGAATCAAATTCTCTCCAAGTCAAGAATTTAATCATCATGATCTATATATCCTTTGTAAATATTTGTGGATTCTATTGTGGAGTACATACATTGCGTCAAGGAGAAAAAAATGCACTTACTTACCTCATCGGAATTGGGATCATTCTAATTGGTGGTTTTATAAACATAATGCTACCTCGAATAGATTCATTAACTTTCGAATATCCGGATGATCTCCATACTGCAATCGGATTCCTTGTACTCTCTTTTGGTTTAGCTAAACAATTCAAAACGCTGCAAGAGGAGCGATCCGAAGCCGAAAAGCAAAAATCCCACGCCGACCAACTCCGCAAAATCGAAGTGCAGGAAAAAGAAAAACTGAAAGAAC
>JAGQWV010000434.1 GCA_020437045.1 Saprospiraceae bacterium
GAAAAAAGTTCGATTTTCCGACCCCATTTCTTCTTATTGTATAAAATATATAACTATAACAAATAAGACACAAGTGTTATTGCTTTGATCCTCTTTTAGTTCGGTAGGTTTTTAGGATATAACAATCTTCCTCTGTGATGGGAATGAATAGGTCTGCTTCCTCCATAAGAATCTGTGCCGTGGTATTTTGCACTGCGGCAATTTCAACCCTCACGCCGGCACCTTTGAGATGACGCACTAATTCGATGTAATCAGAATCTCCTGACATGATAATGATTGTGTCTACTTTCTGAGCTATTTGGGTAGCTTTTATGGTGAGAGGAATGTCGGCAGATTTATGGCAGGGTACGACTGATCCATGAAACTGGTCTAACAACCGGCTAGCGAGTTTCGACGATATCTGCTTTCCTTCCCGAAAATAGATGAGGCGACTCAGACCACGGTTATTCAGTAATTTGGGAATGAGAATATCAAAATCAAGTAGTGCGTTTTTTTTATTGAGTAGTGCCTGTAAACTCAGTTCAATGTTATTACCATCAATCAGGATCGCCACGGACTGATTGATATAATATTCAAATTCTTCAGACATGAAGTGTGTTCTTTTTCCAATAATAATAATTAGGCGAAATACTCTAATTGACCATTCTTTTGGTTCAAATAAATCGGAATTCTTATGTGATGCCGGATCCGCTAGTTTTACGGGATCAATCAGGGATTTGTTCGCTTATATCTTTTCCAGACTGCTTTAAAGTGTTTAGCCATCTGCTTTGCACTATCGCTACTCAGTTTGATTACGTCATTAGTATCATCGCGAGCCGGAGCAGTACAGGCAATGCAATCTCCCGTCGCATCATAAATTGCACATTCCATGATGAACGGCGTGAATTCGGATTCTGGTAAGATGAGGAAGTTTCTTTGAATTTCCTCATCGCTTAATCCATACAACTTCTGGTAAATCTTTAGGTTTTTCTCAATTTTTTGGGAGGAGGGAACGATGTATCGATATTTAGTTTTTTCACCTAAATTAACACTTACTATTTCGGAAAAATCTTTGTTTTCCGTATCATAGTGTAATGCCGGGCTGATTACCCAAACTTCCTTGGCTTTGTCTTCCAGCTTAATAAGTTGCTTAATTGTCATAATCGTTGTTCTAATATCCTCCGAAGATAGTGATTTTGTTATCGATCTTGCAGTTTACCTGTAATTGGACGCTTCGCAGCTAAGAGGCGATGCTTTTGATCTGTTACTTTTGAGATAGATTTTAATCCTATTGGCCTTACTAAGTTTGGGATCATTGAGGAACGAATGGGTAATCTGTTTGGTTTATAATATTTTTATCGATGATTTGGATATACTTTACCATACTGATACTTTCCCTACTGGCCATTGATTTGGGCGTCCTACACAAAAAGGGACAGGAGTTAAACCATAGAAAAGCAGCTATTGAAACCATCTTTTGGGTTAGTATTGCTTTTCTATTCAGCTTGGTTATTTTTTGGCTCTATAAGGAAGGTCACATCGATAATCCTCGTCAACTGAGGCCTGGGGATGCTCTGGTGAAATATATCACCGGATATCTGATTGAGCTTTCTTTGAGTGTTGATAATCTTTTTGTCATTGCATTCATTTTTGCCTCATTTAAAATCCCAACAAAATACCAACATTGGGTTCTCTTCTGGGGCATATTGGGAGCTATCATCTTTCGGGCAAGTTTAATAGGGGTGGGAGTAATTCTGATCAACAAGATTAGTTGGATGACTTACATTTTCGGTCTCTTCCTTTTGTTTACGGCTTTTAGAATGCTATCTCATGCCGATGATGAGGAAGAAGACCAATCTAAGATGAGTGACCGGATTAGAAAGTGGCTTAAGGTCAGTAAGAATCTGAACGGAGAAAAATTTTGGACACGGGAAAACGGTAAGCGGCTGGCTACTCCTTTGCTAGCGGCACTGATGATGATCGAAATTACCGATGTGATGTTTGCGCTTGATAGTATCCCGGCGATCCTGGCCGTCACCACTGATCCCTTCATCGTTTATAGTTCGAATATGTTTGCCATTCTCGGGCTGCGGTCACTATATTTTTTCCTCGCCCATATGTTGAGAAAATTCCACTATTTGAAGTACAGTGTCTTTGCCATACTAGTATTTGTTGCTATTAAATTGCTTGCTTCACATCATATGGAATTTCCCGAATGGTTTAGTCTGACTTTTATCGGAGTATCCCTGGTGATGGGCGTTGTTGTTTCGTTGCAAAAAAGGAGGCAGAAAGTAGCCCGATGGCGAAAAGCAAAAAAGGCGGAAAGGATCAGTAATGACTAATCCTTCTCGTCTCCATTTAGTGATATCGCCACCTTCCTGTTGTGTCACAGCAATTTCTTGTCAATTTGTATTTGCCGTTGATCTTATCGTCCTTATTTCGATGACACCCGCTGCTGCATTTGTGCCGTATGTATTGAGTTCATAAGAATGTGTTAATAGTTTAATATTGACCACGTCGGACATATTCACAATTTGATTAGCACTGGCATAGCTATTGCCTACGGGATAACCATCCACCACATATAATGGTTCGGGGTTTTGAACGCTCGAGTTTTTTCGCACAATAACTTTAGTCTGATTTCCGGTTCCCTTGATCAGGAGGGATGGATAGTAACGTAAAGCTTCAGCAAGATTACGGAATTGAGAAAAGTACTCTCGTGAAGTGAGGCGCTGATGGTTGGTAGTGCTACAGGCAGTCAGTAATAAAAGCGTGACAAGGGGCAAAGCCATTGAGGCATGTCTTAGGTTCATTCGTTTATTAAATTTTTAGGTAAAAAAATAGTTTATAGTTTCATCGAGTCGATGAAAGCCGGGAAGAACTTTTATTCAGAAATTGTCGGAGAGCTATTTCAGTAGAGCTGAAGTTGGGCTTGATTAAACCTTAAGATAGATGTTTGAATTTAAACATTATTTATTCGCTTGTCAAGTGATGGGGAGTCTTTAGCCATGAATTTGCATCGAATGCACTTTAAAATGCATCAGGATGATTTTTTATGTTCTTTGTGATTTTTGATTGCCATTATTTAACAGCGGACAGCATTTGATAACTCCATAAATTTTCTTTGAGTGCCTGGTATTGATAGAGTGCTGCCATGGCATTCCGCACATTAAGTTCTGAACCTTTACCGATTAAGTCTAAAAATTTATAACAAATAATAGCGGGATAGTGAAGAAAATAAAGTCGTCTCGCCGAAGGGCGGATATTTTTGGTAATATTTTTCGTCTTTATACCATCGAAGCCTACTTTGTGTGCTTTATGCAAGAAATCTGTGAAAAATTCAAATTGGGGAATCGCTACCGCTGAGGCCCATTTAGCCATTAAATTATTTTGGTTGCTATCATTTCGATGATTATAAAAAAAATCGACTACAATTAATCGACCACCTGGTTTTAGGATCCGGTAGGCCTCCTGCAGAAAAGCATCCTTTTCCGGAGCGTGGCAAACACTTTCTATTGCCCATACAACATCAAATGTATCTGCGGCAAAAGGAGTATTGCAATAATTAGCAACCGAAAAATTGGTGCGATCACCAACCTGATATTCAAGTGCTTTGTTAATGGCAAAATCCACCTGTTTCTGGCTAAGGGTAATACCCTCTACCCGGCAGGAATGATTTTGTGCAAGATATATGGCAGACCCTCCAACGCCGCAACCGGCAACCAGGACCAGATCATGGTTTTTGATTTGTGCCACCCGGGCTACTTTCCGATCCAGGTTTTGCAATGCTTCTTTAAGATTAGAAGTACGGCGACTCCAGTACCCATAATGCATGCTCAGGTGTGAGTTAAGATGCCAGGCAAATTGGAAGTCGCGGTGACAGGCATCATAGTAGTTTATTATCTGTTCTTCCAGGATCGCAGCGGTAGCCATGGTGTGTAGAAAGTCTCGAGCTTTGGAAGAAAGTTAAAGAATTTACTTTGTAGTACCATGAATCTGCCAAACTTAATTTGCCAGAAGGGTGTTTTTGGTGGATAGAGCCGAAACTTTGAGAGCAGGATTTTTCATCGTTTTTGAATAAAATTGGCATTAGTGGTTTAGGTGTTTATGAGATCTGTGAAATAGCCACTTTGGCAAAATGGAATTTAAGTCCTCTAATCAAAGGCAGTAAATTAATACTTGATTATTGTTTTCTGGATAAATAAAGGGAAAGCTCCATTTTTTGCATTAGACGGAATGTAAACCAGTAATGGTTATTGTTGGTCAAAAAACCTGGGAAACTTTCAAGATCTACGAGTTTACACGTAACTTTGCGGCAGACAGTGGTATTATAATTACGAAAATTAGAAGAGGATATGCCGTTGCTTTTTGAAAGTAAGATCGGTGCTGTTTCTCTGCAAAATAGGCTGGTATGACAACAAAATCTTTAAAAGACTTTAGGGAAGATTATGGATCAAAACAATTTGATATAAATTCATTAGATCCTGATCCTGTGCGTCAGTTTGACAGGTGGCTGAAAGCCGCTATTCAGATGCCGGATGAAGTAGAACCCAATGCCATGACCCTGGCTACGGTAGATGCAACAGGACAACCGATGGCAAGGATTGTTTTGCTCAAGGATATTCTTGATGGTGGATTTGTTTTTTTTACAAATTACCTGAGTCATAAGGGAGAGGAGTTGAAGAACAATGCAAAATGTTCGCTGGTATTTTGGTGGCGGCTGATGCACCGTCAGGTACGAATAGAAGGTACTGCTGAAAAAGTAGATGGCGATTATTCTTCGCACTACTTTCATAGCCGTCCGATTGGTAGCCAGTTGGGAGCGATTGTTTCGCCGCAGAGTCAGGTGATTCCTGATCGGGAGATCCTGGATATGGCCATTTCAAAACTGGAAAATTCACTTGCTCCAGGACAAATGCCTGATCGGCCCGAACATTGGGGAGGATTCCGGATTGTGCCACACCGTATGGAGTTTTGGCAAGGACACAGCAACCGGTTGCATGATCGGTTTCAATATCGTAAAGAGGGCAATCACTGGATTATTGAGAGACTGGCTCCTTAGGAGACTGTTGAAATACCCAGCTCGCGCTGTAAAATATAGGAAAGTCCTTTGATTATTGAAATACCCAGTCGTTCTCCTTGCGCCTGACTTCGTTGATCCTCAGTCAGTTACCGACGGGTAGCCTCCCTCGATCTCGCCTCGTCAGGCACAACGATTTACGACTGCAGCATCAATCTCGGTATTTCAACAGTCTCTTAGGGCGAAAGTGGTTTGTACACTTACCCTTGTATGAGGTTAAATCGACTGTAATCAATAGTTACGGACGATCTTAATTTTATCTGCTTTTATCCGGGCTTTTAGCCAATCTTCCAGTTTAGAGACTTCGCTTCTGGATGGTCTGGTTTTGAAATTGAGATAAGCCAGATACAATGTGTCATTTGGTATCGAATCTGTATGTGAAAGGATAGCGGGTGCGATGGATACTTCGGTGATATTATTATTGATCGCTTTGATCTCATTGATCAAGTCATTGATAGGCACCTCCTTGGAGCGATATTGTATGATTTCGGATTCAAGCAAATGGATTTTATCATCCCGGTCTTTTATCTGTTCTTCATTTTTCTTATAGAGATCCTCTATAATTCCCGTTCGTAGTTGTTGATTTAATTGTTCTACCGTTGCTACATCTAATCCCTGTTGGGCAGAACTTGCCTGGATAACATTCAGTTGGCAATTTTGGAGCTTATAATTGGGCATTTTTTCTCGAATCTTTTGAATTTCTTCGTCAGGAATTGGTTCTCCAAAGATGGTAATATCAATGTGGCCACCTTGACGTTGAAAGGTCATTCGCTTGCTGATAATCCGGGAGTGATCGAGCACAAACTCCTTGTCGATAAATTCATTGGCATTGCGCTTAAAGAAAGTCTCCTGCACCACATTTACAGCCGTATAGATACTAGGTATGATGGTGAGAATGATAAATAGAGCGATATACCTTTTTACTCTTTTTTCCCGCAGGGGATCAATAAATTCTTTGGGCTTGAATCTTAATGCCCGGACAATGATGTAGGTGGATAAACTAATGAAAACGCTGTTGATCCAGAAGAGATAAAATGCACCAAGAAAATATTTTAATTCGCCCGTTGCTAGACCAAAACCTGCGGTACACAGTGGAGGCATTAACGCCGTAGCAATAGCTACGCCCGGGATTGCATTGGATTTTTCCTTCCTTGAACCGGCAACAATACCGGCAAAGCCACCAAAAAAAGCAATCAGTACATCCCATAGATTTGGGGAAGTTCGGGCCAATAATTCCGATTGGGCTTCGTCCAAAGGAGATATCCAGAAGTACAGTGCTGAAGTGAGAACACTCATCAAAGCCGCGATACCCAGATTTCGCAGCGCCTTAACAATAAGATCAAAATCGTAGATTCCGACACCCAGGCCTATACCCATAATCGGCCCCATAAGCGGGGATATAAGCATGGCACCGATGACTACTGCCGTACTGTTTACATCAAGACCAATGGAGCAAATGAGGATAGCAAAAATGAGGATCCATAGATTGGCTCCCTTGAAGGCAACGTTCTGTCTGATGTCTTCGATGGTTGCCCGCTCACTTGCTTTTCCCTCCGACAGGTTAAAAAGCTGTCGGAAAAAGGTCTGAAGGCTTTCCAACGCTGATTGGGCGGAGATATTTTTTTGTGCCATAAATGCTCAAAGCTGAACCCGTTGCAATGTTCAAGTATAATGATTTTTTGTCATACTTCGGTTATGTTAGGTCTAAATTGGGCATTCCTTCTAAGGGAATGACTGATTAAGACACCGAAAAAAGTTGAAGAACATGGATTTAAAGTCCAGAGAAAAATATTTTTTTGGATACCCCAAAGTTTAATTTGGTACCCGAACTTATCTAAAAGCTTGTTGAGGAAGACAATATTTTGTTGGTTATATGGTTCTTACATACATAAGAATACATTCAATTGATCAGGACCTTGGTCTAGGAAATATTTCCCGGTTACTTTTTACTAATATTCGAGCGCTCAAAGCTAAAATTGGAACAGTTTTTTCTGCAAAAAGAACTGACCCTGTTTGATAATTGAGTAGATAAGAATGTCAAGAATCACCATCTGTGCTTCGATCCCCCAGATCCCTGTTCGAAGTAAGTTCAAACCTAATATACCGAAGGGCTACAAGCCATCTTTACGGAGTTTATGCATGGGCTTTACTTTCCTATTGTTATCGCTTAATTGCCTGGTCTTAAATGGTGCTAATCGATATTATGTAGGCAAGCCCAATGGCAAATGGAGCTCTACATCGAGCTGGTCTAATGTGTCCGGGGGTAGTTCCGGATTTTCGGTTCCCGGGACCTCCGATATTGCCATATTTGATGGAGGGGGGACGAACAACTGCAGCATCGACATGATTGTAGAAGTGATGGGTATTGTCATCGACGGTGCTTATTCAGGTACCATTGTTCTTTCTAGTGGAATGACTTTGTCGGTATTGGATACGGGATTTGAGCAGGTGGGAGGTACTTTTGATGGTACAGGAGGCGACATTCTGATTAATGGTCCGTTTGCTCTTACGGGGGGACTTTTTACTTCGGACGGTATATTAGATGTAGGTACTTTGCCCAGTTCTGCTCCACCCGCGGATATTTATATGGGATTTGAAGATCCGGTTGAGCCATTTGAGGCTCCATATTATCGTCCGGCAGATCCTAATGGGACGGGCAACGGTTGTCTGGAAACGACGACCTGGAATCAGTATTATGTACGGGACGTATGTATTT
>JAGQWV010000435.1 GCA_020437045.1 Saprospiraceae bacterium
GCTGCTACCAATGCCATCCAGATTGCCGAATATCTACTCGAAAAGCAATGGGTCTGATTTAACCTTCGGTAGGATAACTGATCACAGGTTAAGGACATTTTCGGGTCATTAGGAGACTGTTGAAATACCGAGGTTGATGATGCAGTCGTAAATCGTTGTGCCTGACGAGGCGAGATCGAGGGAGGTTACCTGTCGGTAACTGACTGAGGATCAACGAAGTCAGGCGCAAGGAGAACGACTGGGTATTTCAATAATCAAAGGGTCTTTCCTTTATTTTACAGCGCGAGCTGGGTATTTCAACAGTCTCCTAGACTGCTTATTGGGTAAAACATGTACGGATTATTCATGTTTTGGTTGTATTTTCTATTACATTACCTTAACTTATCAGTCCTTTAGTAGAATTGATACACGAGATCACAACGGCAAAATGAAACAGGTAACACATGAGAACAAGACTAGTATTTTGGGGCAAAAATGCTCAGGATGAGCGCGTATTATTAGGATTTAAACTTAATGAAGAGGAAAACAATGTTGATCTATACATTTTTCCGGAATCAGAAACGACAGAAGATTTTGTAAATCAAATGCACGATCACTGGCGATTAGGCCAGGATTTATTGTTCCCCGAAGATCATATTCATCAGACCATGCCTCTCTCCATTACTGGATCTTTGTTGCCGGATGGATATACCATAGAAAGAGATGATATATTGAAAAGGGCTCAGACGGAATGGCAATTTATCGTTTTGAGTGCCAGATTGTATAAGACCTACCGTGAAGAGCTGGATGACTTTAAGGACAAGTTTCAGAAATTATCCAAGTTTGATCCAAATTTATTCGAAGACCTTAAAGGTTTTTGGGGCAAGGTTCAGGAGCAGGTAAGAGAAAAAAATCTCTTTAAAGATCATGCAGACAAGATTCGAAAGCATACTGATGCCTTGTTTGATGACCTGAAAAGATTACGTAAAGCTTTTGATCAGGAATTTCAGCAGCTTTCTGACAAACACCTCACAAGATTTAAGGAACAACTTGAAGCTGTCGAGCATAAAATTGAGGAGGGTCTAAGCCTTCAGAATATTTTTCAGGAATTAAAAGATATCCAACGTTCATTTCGTAATACCGACTTTACCAACGAACATCGGTCTCAGCTTTGGAAAAAAATCGATGGACTCTTTAAAGTTGTTAAAGAAAAGAAATTTGGCAAAGAAGGTGAATCTGGAAAGTCCGATCCCCTTTCGCGGTTGCAGCGAAGGTATGATGGATTGAAGGTCGCCATTGAAAAAATGGAGCGCTCAATCAAACGGGATCGAAAGGAATTAGAATTTCAGACGCAAAGAATGGAAGATTCAGATGGATCCTTGGAATCGCAGTTGCGTGCTGCCAAGACTAAAATGATAGCAGAACGGGTAGATTCCAAAGAGGAAAAATTGGCCGAAATGCAGAAGACAGAAAAGGACCTGGATCGACGCATGGAGAGTCTGAAAAAGAAACGTGATCAACAACAACTAGAGGAAAAGCTAAAAGCGGAAATTAAAGAAAAGATCGCCCACGATATTAAAGAAGCTGAAAAGGCTCGATCCGATGATGAGACTATTCAAAAAGCTGCGGAAGCGATTGTGGATCAGGATTCGGTTAATCCGGTGACGACTGAGGAAATTACAACTGCCAAAAAAGAAGATTCTTCTCAAACGGAGGAAGGACCTTTATCTCTCGAAGAAAAGATCGGAGACACGATGGAGGATATTGTAGACACTGTGAAAGCAGTCGCAGCTGTCATAGAACACAAGTTTGAAGACCTGATCGATGATTGGAAGAAAGAAGAAGAATAAAGAAGTGATACCTATTTTGGTCTGAACCACGGATTAATTCGATCATGATGAGACCTTGCGCATTTAAATCGTACACGGGCAATCATCAATTTAATCCTCAATAAGTCTACTGATTATTGCAGGTTGAAAATTCTTATCGAGTGAGTGCGGGTAGATATTCCTGTAGGAAGCAAGGGCGACCGCTGGAATTTAATTTTATTTGTAAAAAGCCGGCGAAAATAACTTCGCCTCTGTCCGTGAATTCTCCCAATTCCCTATTCTGAACCATTCGCGCTTAATGTACGGTGGTTGGTGATGTCCCGAAAACACTCCCATCTACAAGGTGAGTTTTCTGATAGCGAATGATCGTCCTCTGGGATTAATTACCATTTTAAGTATACAGTATTAAATACCAACGATCAGGAAATCGTACATCCAAAATCTTACATCGTAGATCAAATTAATTCGTCATTTCCCAGTCGAACCATTCGTCCTTTCAAGTACCTATCCTCGAATGGCTTTGATGCCAGGTAGTTCTTTGCCTTCCAAGTACTCCAGCATGGCACCACCTCCGGTACTCACAAAACTCACCTGATCGGCTAAGCCCATTTGTGTAACCGCAGCCACCGAATCACCACCTCCGACCAATGAGAACGCACCGAGACCAGTGGCTTCCGCAACACTCTCAGCCACCGCTTTCGTACCATTCGCAAAAGCCTCCATTTCAAAGACACCCATCGGACCATTCCATAAGATGGATTTGGCACCTAATATGGACTTGCGAAAAGCATCAACAGCCTTTGGACCAATATCGAGCCCCATCCAACCATCAGGAATATCTGCACTTTCACAAATCTGGGTATTGGCATCACCGGCAAAATTATCGGCCACCACTGAATCTTCCGGCAACAGAAGGGTCACCCCTTTTTCTTTTGCTTTCTGGACGAGTTGCAGGGCAAGATCGGTCTTATCCTCTTCAACGAGCGATTTTCCAACGTGTCCTCCCTTTGCTTTTACAAAGGTATAAGCCATTCCTCCTCCGATAATCAATATGTCGACAAAATCGATCAATCGTTCTAATAAAAGAATTTTATCGGACACTTTGGCTCCACCAACGATGGCAGCCAATGGTCTGGCCGGATTATGCAGTACCTTGTCGGCATTGGTGATTTCGTTTTCCATTAAAAATCCGAAACCTTTGTGCTGGGCATCAAAGAAATTGGCGACGGTGGTGGTAGATGCATGAGCCCGGTGAGCTGAACCAAAGGCATCGTTTATATAAATGTCAGCCATAGCCGCCATTTTTTCAGCAAAATCCGGATCTCCGGCTTCTTCTTTCTTATCAAAACGGGTATTCTCCAAAAGAAGAACTTCCCCTGGTCTTAAAGCTTTACTCTTCGCTTGTGCATCCGGACCAATAGTATCTTTGGCGAATTGCACCGGTCGCCCCAGTAATTCAGAGAGATGAGCTACCAGATGCTGAAGTGTATGTTTCTTGACGTCCAATGAACCATCAGGAAGCAATTTTTTTAGTGGCCTTCCTAAATGTGACATCAGAATGACTGAACCTCCTTCCTTGAGAATATGTTGAATAGTGGGCAAAGCACCCCGGATTCTTGTATCATCGGTAATATTAAAATCAGCGTCAAATGGAACGTTGAAATCAACTCTTACCAATACTTTCTTGTCTTTAAATTGGAGATTCATATGAACTTATTTACAATTTTTAAATAACGAACGACGAATTTAGGACTTAGAATGGGAATATGAAATGATGTGATCTGTATTGGCAGGTAATTTCAGTGATTTATTTTTCATCGCTGTTCGAAGCAATGACAAGTTGGTTGCCATTTGAATAGCAAAAAGAAATTGCACGTATCCTGCCATTATTAATTACCATCACTATGAATCAGTTCCTGAAGCTTTTACCTTCGTACAATAATTGAAACTTATGAAGATTGCCTTAATTGCCCATGACGGGAAAAAAGCAGATCTGGTATCCTTCGTATTGCAAAACCTGGATCTCTTTGAACATTCGGAACTCTATACGACGGCTACTACCGGGCGACATATGGAGCAAGCAGGTCTTACGGTCAATAAAGTGCTTTCCGGTCCGCAGGGAGGGGATGCTCAAATAGCCGCAATGGTTGCGACAAAACAATTGGATGTGGTAATCTTTTTTCGGGATCCGCTGGACAAACATCCGCACGAACCAGACGTTCAAATGTTGATGCGTATTTGCGATGTACATAATATTCCTCTGGCCACAAATCTGGCTGCAGCAAAGTTGATACTGAAGGGGATTAAGTGCCATCAGAAATAAAAATGACTAAAGAAGATTTCTTAAGTGTTGTCGATACCATTCCCGGCCAGCCCGGAGTGTATCAGTTTATTGATAAGAAAGAAAAAGTCCTCAATGTAGGAAAGGCGAAAAATCTTAAGAACCGGGTCAGCTCTTACTTTAATAGTGACAAGCAGCAGATGAATAAAACCCGTGTGATGCTTAAACATGCCGTTCGAGTGGATTTTACCCTGGTCGACTCTGAAGCAGACGCTTTTTTATTGGAGAATACCCTTATTAAAAGATTTCAACCTCGGTATAATGTCAACCTCAAAGATGGAAAATCATACACGTACCTCTGCATAAAAAATGAACCCTATCCACGGGTATTTTTTACTCGTAGGCTGATCAAAGATGGTAGTACCTACTTCGGCCCGTATACTTCTAAATGGAGGGCCAAAGTTTTATTGGATTTAATCAAGGATTTGTTTCCACTCCGGACCTGCAATTATCATTTATCTCCGGAAAATATTGCTTCCGGAAAATTTAAGGTTTGTCTCGAATATCATATCAAGAATTGTTTCGGACCCTGCGTCGGACTGGAGCCGGAATCTGAGTATTTGGATCGAATCGATCAGGTTAAGAATATTTTGAAAGGTCATTTCAAACCGGTCAAGGATCATCTTTTTGAGCAAATGAACAAGGCAGCCGGGGAATTGGACTTCGAACGTGCCCAACAATGGAAAAACAAAATGGTTGCTTTCGAAGACTACCAGGGCAAATCTACGGTAGTCAATATAAATCTCAGGGATATCGATGTGTTTTCTGTTGATATCGATCGCGAGGATGGACTGATTTACTACATGAAAGTCGTAAATGGTGCCGTGATCAATACCTACGTGGCAGAGTTAACCTTAAAGATTGCTGAAGAACCTGAAGATTTGCTTTCCTATGCAATACCTCGTATTCGCGAGAAATTTGGCAGTATCACCAAAGAAATAATCGTACCCCTACCGGTTGATTTAGCGGATCCCTCATTAATTATCACCGTTCCTCAGAGAGGGGATAAGTATCGTTTACTTGAGTTGTCTGATAAAAATCTCGCCCTGCATAAATTGCAGAAACGAAGAGAGGAGATGAATAAAAAGGGCCGCGTTACTCATGCGGAGCGTATCATCCGGACACTCGCGCAGGATTTGCAAATGGAAGATTTACCATACCACATTGAATGTTTTGACAACTCCAACATTCAAGGAGCCTATCCGGTGGCATCCTGTGTTGTATTTAGAAATGCAAAACCCGCTAAAAAGGATTATCGGCATTACAATATAAAGACCGTAGAAGGTCCTAATGATTTTGCATCAATGGAGGAAGTAGTGTTTAGACGATATCGACGAATGTTGGAGGAGGGAGAATCTCTACCGCAATTGGTCATCATCGATGGGGGCAAAGGTCAATTGGGCTCGGCGATGAAAAGCTTGAAAACGTTGGGTCTCGAACAAAAAATGACGGTAGTGGGCATTGCCAAAAGATTGGAGGAAATTTTTTTCCCGGGAGATTCTATCCCTTTGCATATCAATAAAAAGTCTGAATCATTGAAGTTGATTCAGCAGCTTAGAAATGAAGCTCACCGCTTTGCAATAACTTTTCACCGACAGAAGCGATCCCAAAAATTTACCGCTACAGAATTGACCGATATAAAAGGTATTGGGCATAAAACCGCTGATAAGTTGCTTTTGCATTTCAAATCGGTCAAACGGTTGAGAGAAGCTAATAGGGAGGAGATCGAAGAACTGGTGGGGAAGGCAGCGACTAAAGCTGTTCTAAATCACTTTTCAGTTGACCCTTTCCGGGGAGTGAAAGACGAAGAAGAGTAGGAGATTGAGTTTTGTGTCGGAATGACATTTATCAGGATCACCGAGTAAGCAAAAGTCAAATGCTATCTTAGCTCAGGATTAAATCTTGGAACGTGGATTTAATAAAATGCGCATTGATCGTTTTACTCCTGGCCCAATGTACCAGCAGTAAACAACCTGAGTATCCAAGCTTTGGAGCGGCAGATTGGGTAGATCCACTCATTGGTACAGCTGATCATGGACACGTTTATCCCGGAGTAACGGTTCCGTTTGGTAGTGTGCAGTTAAGCCCTGATAATGGTACACAGGGTTGGGATTGGTGCTCCGGATATCATTATTCAGATTCGACATTAGTGGGTTTTAGTCATACGCATCTGAGTGGTACCGGAATCGGAGATCTCTACGATCTATTAATGATGCCCGTGCGAGATGATCTGGATCTTAGTGCTCCGGTCCAAGATATCCGCAAAGAAGGTTATGCCACTACCTTCAGTCATGAAGATGAAGAGGCGAAAGCCGGCTACTACCGTGTTAAGATGAAAAACGGAATTTCAGCAGAGATGACGGCAACAACCAGAGTTGGTTTTCATTACTACACTTTTCCCCAAAATGCTCATCCCGGAGTAGTTTTAGATCTGGGTTATCATATTAATTGGGACCAACCGCTCGAGACTCAAATCACCCAAAAAAGTGAAACACTATTTACCGGTTATCGGTTTTCTACCGGTTGGGCAAAAAACCAACGGATCTACTTCGCCATAGAATTTTCGCAGGCACCAGCATCAACGATCCTATACGACAGTACGTCGCGAATAGATGGGACCGAAGCAAACGGAGTCAAACTTCGCGCGTATTTTAAATGGCCTGCCAATCAAACACAAATCCTGGTGAAAGTGGGAATATCCTCAGCCAGTGTGGAAGGAGCCTTATTGGCAATGCATGAAATTCCTGATTGGGACTTTGAGCGCGTCCGATTCGAAGCAGGAACTCAGTGGAATAATACATTATCTAAAATTGAGGTAACTACAGAAGATGACGCGTTATTGCGAACCTTTTATACGGCACTGTACCGCACGCATTTAGCTCCGGTGATTTACTCAGACGCTAAGGGACAATATTGGGCTGCGGACTCATCAATTGCCAGTGCAGATGATTTTACCCGCTTTGATATCTTTTCGCTGTGGGATACTTTTCGAGGAGAACATCCATTGCTAACCATTGTTCAACCAGACCGAGTGCATGACTTTGTTCGATCTTTGTTGGCACACTATGAAGAGTACGGATTATTGCCCGTATGGTCATTATTGGGCAATGAGACCAATACGATGACAGGATATCATGCGGCGCCGGTGATCACCGATGCTATTCTAAAGGGTTACCGTGACTTTGATTTGGAAAAAGCTTTCAAGGCACTGGAAACAAGTGCCATGCAGGACATTCGCGGAACAGATGTATATCGCAGGTATGGCTTTATACCTTACGAATTGGCTGGCCAGTCGGTTACTCGAACACTAGAGTATGCTTATGATGATTGGTGCATTGCCCAGGTTGCGCTTATCCTCGGTAAAAAGGATAAGTACGATTATTACATGAAACGATCGCGCAATTATCGAAATTTATTCGATCCTGGCACCGGATTTATGCGTGCAAAAATGAGTGATGGTTCCTGGAAGACTCCTTTTGACCCCTTAGTCTCCGAGCACAACTTTGATATAGCCGAATATACCGAGGGGAATGCCTGGCAACATTCCTGGTTTGTTCCCCATGATATTCGTTCTCTGATTAAATTACATGGAGGAGACGAACCCTTTGTTCAACGATTGGACAGTATGTTTCTGATGAATTCACAAATACATGGCACAAATGTGAGTGCCGATATTTCTGGTCTTATTGGTCAGTATGCCCATGGAAATGAACCAAGTCATCATATACCATATCTTTATAATTATGCAGGTGCTCCATGGAAGACTCAGGAGAGAGTCAGACAGATCTTGACGACGCAATATAATGATACGCCAAAGGGTTTGTGTGGTAATGAAGATTGTGGTCAGATGTCAGCCTGGTACGTAGTTAGCGCGATGGGCCTTTATCCAGTCAATCCAGCGGAAGGAGTTTATGTGATTGGTACCCCACTTTTTAATCGGGTAGTGATCGATGTGGGTAACGGTAATACATTTACGATTCGAGCAAGATTCCTGACTCCGGAAAACATATATATTCAGGCAGCAACCCTTCAGGGGCAACCACTCACCCGCTCCTATGTTAGACATTTTGAAATCATGGAAGGAGGTGAGCTTATCCTCGAAATGGGGCCTCAACCTAATTATTTGCACTGGACAGATCCGGAAGCCCGGCCTCCGTCAGATAGTGATCTGGATATACAATAGCGATAGGTAATTGGTAGAAATTTTCGTGACCTGATGGTTGAAAAAAGAAGGACCGACGCTCCAAAATCGGTCCTCTCTAAACTGGTGTTGAGTGTATCCTCTGCTCATTCACCATAAAAAGCCTAACCGATTTTTCCGTTTTGCAGAAAAATAAAGCTAGGTTAATTGTTCTTGCGGTTATTCAATTAAGGTGGCAACAAACAGATTTACACAACCAGTTAAGTCATATAATTAATTTGAATAATATTTTTTGACTATAACCACCAGGAATTAGATCGGATAAAATATGGCCTGGTAAAAAGATATATCAATACTAGCAAAAAGAATGCCTAAATTGATAGCATCCGGCACTAGTAGATGTTCGCATCGATT
>JAGQWV010000436.1 GCA_020437045.1 Saprospiraceae bacterium
GTAGGGATGAAATAGGTCAAATGGTGAAACGGCGATCGTCAGTAGGAAAGCTATAAAGGTGAAATGGTGAAATAGCACGGCCACTACGCTTCACTACTGGAAACTGAAATTTAGACACTGAACACCAACCGTAAAGGAGTCCGTCAGGAGGGTAAAAAGCTAAAACGGGAAATGGGAGAAATTGTAAGCCACTGTGCCTGACTCCTGGCAATACTGCACCTGAATCCTGGCACATGGCAAGGCCAATACATCTGGCTGCTGGATCCTGGCCCCTGACAACTGACATGTGCTGACAACGATCGAAGAGCGTTCATCCGTAAAAAAAATCAGGTGGAATACTTTATCCGCACCTGATTTCCTAACATTTTCGAAAGAAGGATTAGTTGAATTAACTAATCTGTTTCGATATTTTATTTTTTCAATCTAATTTGTTGTGATGCTGTTCTCAAAATCACAGACGTTCACCTTTATTCAGCAACGAAATTCTTTTGAAAATGCTTTCGTTTTTCGGGCAAAAGAGATGGCACCCTTTTGCCCATCGATGTGCTGGTGGACTCATATTTAATTTTTTTATCAAAATCAGTTACTACCTAACTGAATCTAAAAATACTTGAGTTTCAAGTTATTTACTGTATTCAAATTAAGGCCTTTTGCAGTATGATGCAAGAGGTAAATCCAATTTTATTCTCAACTAATTAAAATTTTTGTGGAAACAGCTTTCTGACTTGCTCTTCGCAATAACGGCCACTTCTTTAAGAAGGCACCATGCAATGGCACGATCGAAATATCATTAAGCAAACCCATGGATTCCTCAATGGGGACTTTCAAGACAAATACAGACAGGAAACATATAAAGAAATTGAAATTACGGCAGGCTGGTTCTCCACTTCCAGCGCCCTAAACTGGTACATTAGACCCTGCTCACCGGAAGACCAATACCCACCACCATAGAGCCAAAATGGCAATGACCCCACTAAATATGATGACCCAGAACTAGCGACAATCCACATTTTTTTTCCAAAAGGAATAATAAACTCATCAACCTTCCGTTTTTCCTATGTCTACTCTGACAAATTTTTCACGAACCACATCAAGGTATTTTCGATAACGAACACAAATCAAGACACATTATTTGATTGGCATAATGGAGTCTTGGGATCTGAACTACGATGTATCATGCTCAGTGAGCAGTGCTATCGGGGTATCGGTAATCTTAATACTCCAATAAAATGGTTGGGGAGTATTGATGAAAACTTTATCTATTATCACTTCAGTAATAATCTGCTTAATTTTAATTCACCCGGAACAAGGAAGATCACAGGAGATGAATCCTGCAATTATTAACGGTACTTCGGTGTCATTCGGCACAAATTCTGTTCTGAATGCTAAGTTTGCCACCTATCAGGCGTATGAACTGGATATGGGGCAAATCTACAGTCAGGTGAATTCACCCTCCTTTAATGATGAAATGGAGATCAGCCTTGGAAACAATAAGTTTTCGATACATATATATCCATACGACATTCGACATCCCGATTATAAATTACAAATCAGCACGGATGCCGGCATTGAGGAACTTGATCCCGGACCGTCGTATACTTACCGGGGATGGAATATCGATGATCCATCAAAAGAGGTTCGGCTCACGATTACCCCAACATACATCGCGGGGTTTATCACGGACATAAAAGGAATCACCTGGTATATGCAACCAGTCGCGGATTTTGGTGAGACTAACTTGGAAGCCATGGTACTTTATAAAGGAATAGATGAACTCAACGGTGAACCACATACCTGTGCTACCGATCCCACGACCCATGGCGTTTATATGCCGGAACCTGCCGAAGCCTCTCATAGTCGGGCTAACAGTTGTGTACAAGCGGATGTAGCCATTGCTGCCGATTACTCCATGTATACTAAATATGGTAAGAATGCAGCCAGTCTGGCACAGCACCTGCTGGATATTAAAAATTTGATGGATCCAAATTACGACACTTATAATGTACAATTCCGGGTAGTAACTACGCTGATTGAAACGGTATCGGGAAAGGAAGGATGGTCTACCAGTGTAGATCCGGGCACCTTATTAAATTCCTATTGTTGTTGGGCCGGAACGGGATCGAGTTCGCAGCTCGGGTGCACTGGCAACAATGGATTTGGAGTCACCCATGATGTAGGAGAACTATGGACCAATCGTGATTTTACCGGATCCACCGTAGGAATCGCCTGGTTGGGTACCATATGCAATAGTATGTTCCGATATAGTACCAACCAGCATTTTACCACCTCCCTGCAATCATTGCGATCCTTAATTGCCCACGAAACGGGACATAACTTCGGTGCCAGTCATGCGGCTAGTGGCACACCATATATAATGGCTCCCTCCGTAAACCCGAATGCGACCACTTGGTCAGCTGCATCACAGACATCTATCAACAGTTTACTCCCGGCGTTTTCTTGTCTTGGATCCTGTGGTCAGCAGAACGGCAATTGCACCAGTAGTATCACTGTTACATCATCAAATGCTACGGGCAACAAGCAGGCTTCTTCCTCCATAAATACTAA
>JAGQWV010000437.1 GCA_020437045.1 Saprospiraceae bacterium
GATGTACTCCTGCCGTAGCACCAGAACCATCATTTCCGTTGGCTGAGCATTTGGTAGCCCGAGATGAAGGATTTCAGGTAGAAACGGTAAAACGTGGAGAAGGAGAATGGCTGTCCATTACCAAAGATCCTCAGGGGCGGCTGCTGGTCTCACCCCGGAAAGGTGTCTTACTAAGATTCGATGTGTCCAAAGGCCCGGATTCACTGCATATTGATACCATGGACGTTGGAGTTTATGATTGTCAGGGTTTGCTGTGCGCCTATGGAAATCTGTACATGATGGGGCAAACCGCTGATACGGTACGTGGGATATACCGGCTAAAAGATATGGATGGCCAGGGAAATTACGGGAAACCGGTATTGATGAAAGAATTTGAGAAAAATGGTGATCATAGTGGTCATACGCTGGCTTTGGGACCTGAGGGAAAAATCTATTTTTTGACTGGTAATGTGAATTATCCGCCAATAGATAGCTCGGTTACCTTCGTAAATAAGATTTGGAAGACAGATCACCTTAGTCCATTGCCTTTGCTGTATGGCCGGGATCAGGTGCCCCCGGGTGGTTTTGTCATGCGTACGGATTCGATGGGAAAAGACTGGGAATTTTTTGCCTATGGTTTAAGGAATCCATATGATATGAGTTTCAGTCCCGAGGGAGAGTTATTTACATTTGATTCTGATATGGAGTGGGATTTTAATCTTCCCTGGTATCGACCGACGAGAATTAACCATCTTGTCTCTGGTGGAGACTATGCCTGGCGCCCGGGGGTAGCAAAGCGGTTTGATTACTTCCCGGATGTATGGCCAAGTGTGGTTGACTTTTGGCGAGGGTCTCCAACAGCTGTTTGTTTTGGTACGGGGACCAATTTCCCCGCAAAATATCAGCATTCCCTTTATGTGGGAGATTGGTCCTATGGTAAAATATACCGCGTAGATCTGGAACCGGATGGATCTTCCTATAAAGGATCGTATGAAATATTTGTGACCGGTCAGCCATTGAATGTCACCGACATGGTTGTAGGTGATGACGGTGCATTGTATTTTACCACCGGAGGAAATGGTACAGATACTGGCTTATTCCGGATTAAATATAACGGAAAAAAGAGTGATCAAGACAAGACTCCAATGGAGGATGATAATGCCAAGGATTTGCGTGCTTTGCGCCATGAGATCGAAAAATTTCATTTTGCCAAAGACACTAGTGGATTATCCTTGGCCCTGGCAAATATTGATAATCAGGATCGCTTTATTAGAAATGCTTCTCGCGTGATTCTGGAGCGTAATGATCCGGAAATTTGGATGTCACATCTTCAGGAAGAAAGCTCACCAGATGGCCGGGTAGCAATGTTAGTGGCTTTGATACGCAGCGACAGTACGGATCGATATCAAGATTTGATTTTTAAGGAATTAGAAGCTTTTGATTTTGCGAATAGTAGCGATGAAGGAAAGCTCGGACTGCTGAGGTTGTATGGCTTAGCTTTCTTGCGGGCTCATAAAATTCCGGTAAATCATGCGCAAATCCTCTACGATAAATTGATGGCATTTTATCCTTCAGATAATGATGTAATTAATAAGGAGCTCTCGAGACTACTGGCTTATTTGACTCCTTATCAAAAAGATGCTCAACCTTATTTGGCGACGACATTTAAATTATTGGAAACCACAAAGGAGCAACTTCAGTTTATTCATTATTTGGAGGTTTTACGTCAGGTGCCCCGTGATTGGACTATTGAACAACGATTAGCCTATCGTCATTGGATTGAATATGCCCGGGAGAATTTCAACGGTGGTTCTTTATTTAAATATTTTCTTACCGTAATCGAAGAAGAATTTGATAAACATCTGACCGGTGCAGAAAAGAGAGCTATGGCTAAAGGTACGCCCGGACCTATTACTCCTGGATATGAAGGACCGGTTAAGCCTAAACCTCAGGCAACATATAGTGCTCTGTTTGATAATCATAATAATACTTTCTGGCAATTTGAGGATTTGCAATATAATCTGGAACTGGTTGCCTCACCCCGGGGCAAAAATATGCGCGACTTTAACCGAGGTCAAAAAATGTTTGCGAAAGGGCAGTGCTATAATTGCCATTTCATGATTGACAAAGGCGGTAATTTTGGTCCGGATCTTACAACAGCCGGTAATAGCTTTGCGGTAGAAGAACTTTTGAAAACTATTCTTAATCCATCTGAAGTGATTAATAGCCGGTTTCAAGCGACCGAATATAAGCTGAAAGACGGTTCAACAAAAATTGGCAGACCCATCGAGGAGGATCGGAAGACAGTGCATCTCCAGATAGGTTATGATCCAAATAATCAGATTGAAATCAATAAAGATGATATAGCTAGTAGCAAAGACGCTACGGTTTCCGAAATGCCTCCGGGATTATTAAATACGATGTCGCGGGCAGAGATTCTTGATCTCCTCTACTTTATAATTCAGGTGCCGGGAAAAAATGTGGACAGCCTGGAGATGGATATTCTGGAGGACAAGGAGGTGTTTTTGCAGGGTGATTCTTCACTGGTGGAAATGGTAAATTACGCCGATAGAGGTAATATCTATTATACCCTGGATGGAACAGAACCAAGTCTTACCTCATCTGTGTATCAGGGACCCTTTTATGTAGATCATAGTCTTCAGATAAAAGCAAAAGTCATTGACCAGGCCAGTACTTCGAATCAGGCAGGGGAGGGCCCTCTGGCAACCAGATCCGTACATGCAGTGGATACAGCGGTAAATGGTATGCATTGGAGGTACTACAAAAATGTTGAGGAAGCGTTCAACCTGAAGAAACTTGGCAAACCCTTCTCCGAAGGAATCTGCTATGTCTTTGCGGTAAATGATATTGTCGATGAAGAAAATAACGTGATGGTGCTTCACGACGCTTATTTAAAAATTGATAATCCAGGCACCTATCATTTCTACATGGTACAAGATGATCGGGCTCAACTCATTATTGACGATCAAATGGTGATTGATGGATCAAAAGGCAGTAGAAAACCAGTCTTAACCGGTGAGATCGAATTAAAGAAAGGCATGCATAAGTTCTTTGTACCATTCTTCGATTTGTACGCTGACGAATATTTACAAATTGAAATGGAAGGTCCGGGAATGTCCAGACAAATTATACCAGCCAATTTGTTGTACAGAGAGAAACTAGAAATGTAAAATTTTTGGTGCTAAGTGAATGGTGTAAAATATTTAATTGTTGAATTTATTATGGTGGATTATTGGATTTCTGCTATCTAAATATTCTCTTGATGTCTCAGCGATTTATCTTTTTTTGCACCAGTTTATTATTAGCGATTCATCTTAATGCACAGGAATCCAGGCCAAATATCCTCTGGATTTCCTGGAGGATATAAGCCCTGCATGGGGATGTTATGGAGATCAGCAGGCCACTACACCAAATATAGATGCACTGGCAAAAAAGAGTTTTATATTTTCGGAGGCTTTTTCCAATGCACCCATTTGTGCTCCTGCAAGATCAACATTAATTACAGGTATTTATGCAACTTCACTAGGAACACAAAATTTGCGCTCTGAAATTCCCATTCCCCAAGGTCTTAAGATATTGCCGGAGCTTTTAAAACCCGCAGGTTATTTTACATCCAATAATGCCAAAACGGATTACAATTTTAGTCCCGAAGGAAGATGGGATGCGTCAGGAAATCAAGCCCACTGGCGTAATCGTAAGGATAATCAACCATTTTTTAGTGTATTTAATTTTGGAATCACCCACGAAGGGCATGCCAATTCGGATAGGGAAGAAGACACTAAAAGTCTGTCCGTAAAGCACGATCCGGATCAAATGGTGCTGCCTCCCTATTACCCCGATACCGAAGAGTTTCGCAGTATCATGGCTCATCAATATGATCTTATATCTGTATTCGATCAGGAAGTGGGAAAATTACTTGATCAATTGGAGGTTGATGGATTAATGGATGAAACGATTATTTTCATTTTTTCCGATCATGGATACGGTTTGCCCAGGTATAAAAGATGGCTGTACGATT
>JAGQWV010000438.1 GCA_020437045.1 Saprospiraceae bacterium
ACCACATGCTATTACCTATTAGAAAAAGAAACGAATGTAGACACTGCAAAAAAGGCGATTCTAAACCTTCTGAACTATTTGCAAATTGTAAACGTAACGAAGGAAATTCTCGTCCAGGCAGTTAGATCAGACTTTGGAGAATTTGAAGATGGTGTACAATATTTCAGTGCGGTAACCATCGATAATATCACTGCCTTCATAACGCGCAATAAACGGGATTTTAAGACTGCATTGATCCCCATACTATCGGGTGAAGAACTTTAACCCGGAATATCCCGGAATATGCATTAGACTTTCGGCTGCAATGGTTAATTGTGTTGAATCGTTGATTTGTTTATTTGTTGAACTGGCGGTGCTCAATACATTTTTTGCTACACATTTATTCTATGGATACAGTTTAACAGTAAACAGTTCCACAATTCAACAAGTTAAACATCTTGACGAACCTGACGTGCCCCATAGTACATTGTTACGGGGCGTGCTAGAATTTCGACACCACAACAATATAGACACATTGTCTCCGTGCCGAAATTCTGTACTTGTCGCTCAGAAACCAAACTCTTAACCATTTCGCTCAAAATTCCACTACATAATCCGAGTTTAATTTCTCTGTGCTTTTATTTATCCAATTTAAGTTGAGTGCAACTTAGACACCTACCTGTTATTATTTGTTTCCCAAAACAAAGCTTAGCTTAATATTTGCACAAATAAATGTGCATTTCCTTTTATTTTTTGCACAAATAAATAGGCAAAATGGATAGTCTATATATAGTTTCTATATTAAGCCATTAAGGCCATTTTAGGGAAGCCAGAAAACCATTAAATTTACCGGACGGTCAAAATAGCTTGGCGAAAATTAGGAGCACCCAAATCCAAACTGCGGAGGGAGGGAACCGAACCACCCACCGAAATTTGAAAGTTCCCTGATTCAAGTATGCGGTCTCCATCGTTATTTACCAACTGCAATTCCTTAGTTCCGATCTCAAAAGTCACTTCAATCGATTCGCCTGGCGCCAAAAAAATACGTTGAAAGCCTTTTAACGCATAGTTCGGGACCGGTACGCTGGCTTCGAGATCGGTGATATATAGCTGAACTACTTCTCCCCCTCCTCTGGGTCCGGAATTAGTAACCCGGCAACGGACATTGATCGTTTCACCGGAAGCAATTTCATTTTTTGAAAGTATAAGATCACTATATTGAAAAGTAGTGTAACTAAGTCCAAATCCAAAAGGAAACAGTGGTGCTTTTTCCATATAACGATAGGTTCGATTGGTCAGAGCATAATCTCCATAAGGAGGAAGGTCGTCCAACGACCTGGGAAAAGAAACTGGTAGTTTGCCGGATGGTGATGATTTGCCAAAAATAGTATTTCCCACAGCCATACCACCCTGCTCTCCCGGATACCAGGCATAGATCAGCGCATCTGCCAGGTCGTAAACTTCCGGTATAGCCATAGCACTACCGCCTGTCACGACAACCACCAATTTTTTGGCTTTTGAGCGAATTAGTTTAAGAAAGTCAAGTTGATTCTGCGGCAAACCGATTTCTTCCCGATCTCCTGCATGCCGAGACATGATAGATTCACCTTCCTCCCCTTCAATCAGCTGGGAGATTCCCACACAGGCAATGGTCACTTCAGCTTCTTCTGCTTCACTTGAATACCAGTCGGCCCGATTGCGGTTGGGCTCATCCAATAGCGCACCCTGGACGTAACGCACCAATGTATGGGGGCTTAAATTGGCTAAAATACCCTCCATGATGGTAACCATATCTTCACTTACTCCATAATAGTTGGCTAAAAGTGACTGGATGTGCGTGGCAGTGGGACCGGTAATAAAAACGCTGGCAATATCAGGATCCAGTGGTAAGGTCTGATCCTCATTCTTTAAAAGTATCAGTGATTTCTCAGCGGCCTCCAGACTTAGATCGATATGTTCTTTTTTGCGAATCCAGGAAGCGCCGATGGAATCAAAGGGAACTGTACCCGGGGGATCAAACAATCCCAATTTAAAACGGGTAGGAAAAAGTTCGCGCAAATTTGCATCAATTTCGGTCTCACTGGTCAATCCCTGTTTTACGGATTCTATCAATTGAGGATAAGTACTCCCACAGTTGAGATTACAACCGGTATTGATGGCTAGTGCGGCAGCCTCTGCCGGAGTGTTTACCACTTTATGTCCCTGATAAAAATCAACAAGGGCCCAACAATCGGAAGTAAAATATCCCTTAAACCCCCATTGCTTCCTCAAAACGTCCTGCATTAGATAGGGATTAGCACATGCCGGTTGGCCATTGACCCGATTATAAGCCCCCATAACACCTTCGACTTTCGCTTCTATTACCAACGCCTCAAACGCCGGAAGATAGGTCTCCCAAAGGTCTTTCATACTAACCCGGGCATCAAATTCATGGCGCAAATCTTCCGGTCCATTATGTACGGCATAATGCTTTGCCATTCCTGCCGCTTGCAAATAATGTGGATGATCACCCTGCAATCCTTTGACAAAAGAAACTCCGATCCTGGATGTGT
>JAGQWV010000439.1 GCA_020437045.1 Saprospiraceae bacterium
CAGCTTCCCTTTCAAGTCAAACACCCTTGTTTGAACAGGGAATGACTTTCCGGGGAAAATTAAAAATCGACCATCAAAACCCGGATTAGGGATAACTAACAACTGATCTGAAGTTTTACTTTCCCTTACAGCCGTTAAAACCTCTGGTTCAAATATAGCCGGAGTGCCTGTTAATTGGATAGAATCTCCATGGACATCTTCCACAACACCAGTGGCACTATAAGACCAATCGTATTTGTGAAATACATCTAATGATATGGAGTCGGGAAGATGATATACAAAAGAAGCATATTCGGAATTGTCAAATTGCGTCTTTGCCCACAACACTAATCGTAAATTAGCCTCTTCATTGATAAAAGCACCCCCACCCACCTCTGGCGGCAATGCAAATAAATTCGTTACTTCCTCACTGAAATGATAACCTCTAAGCAATTGGGCCATAGAAGCGTAACCAATACCGGCGATTGTCCTTTGATAAGAATGAGGCATTGTACCCGAAAGATTTAAAACCAAGCCCATCAATTCAAATTCGTAATCGGCGGAATCAACTTTTTCTACATCTGCTAAACTATACATGTGAAATTGCCTGATACCGCTTTGCTGACTTCCAACAAGACTTTTCATAAGAAAATTTCGCTGAGCAAGTTCAGAACCGATATGATCACTACTAAATGCAACTCTGGGTATATTAGATTCAGTTAAAATCCACTCCTTTTCCGGATAAAGACCTCCATCAAATCCATGGTTAAAAATCACCTCTTCCATAGCCTGCCTTCGACGTAATAAACCATCCAAGGCAGCATCAGAATGACGATTGTAAACAAATCCCATTATCGAATCACTCCAACTCCTTAGAGAACCATCCAGATGTGGATAGGAATGGAAACTCATACAATCAAAATAAGCTCCACCTTTCATGGGATATAAGCTATCCACATCTCCACCATCCGGATTATCCGTATTTCTTAAAATGGCATCCAAATAAGAAGGGTTACCTAAACCACCTACTGCAACATAATCTTGGGGTGCAAGCGTTTTTACAACTTCATAGGTTATTCGTAAAAGCCTGATGTATTCATAAACCGGCGCCTGAATTTGAACTTCACATGCAGGTGGATCATTTTCCCACCAGTTTCCAGGTTGCCCCGGCAATAGAATTGCATTACCGCCTATATCTAAATCCGGCTCGTTCCACACTTCCCAAAACCGAACATATTCCCCATAATTTTGAACCAATAAATAAACATACCGGGCAAAATAATTACTATCGTTAATAGGAGTGCCATCGGAACCATCGTCCCAAATGGGTTCATACATATTTAAAAAGAGCTTGCTACGAGATTGTGGGCAATGGAATGTAGTATCACGGTGATAAGGCGCAGGTTGACCGATAAAAAGAACGTGGTCCTTCATACCTAGTGTTTCATAATGCTTAAACGCATCTACTCTAATATCATAGCCCCAATAATCAACAAATAATTCAGGAAGTTCAGGGCGGAAGGTTGTTATCCCAAGCCCGGGCAATCCAAGGTCAGGATTTCCGGCAGCTATGTTTGCAAGGTTCTCATCACGCCAGGGTGGATATGCTCCCATATTGGC
>JAGQWV010000440.1:0-994 GCA_020437045.1 Saprospiraceae bacterium
TGTAATAATTCAGCGGCAATCATGCGCAAATTAGATTTCGAAATCATGCGCATCTGATCAAATAAAAGAATAGCATTTAAATCTTCTGTTCGTTCCAGTGCTTTTTCAAGAAAAAGCAGTTGATGTTCCTCCAGCTCGGCGCTGGCCATTAGAGCTTCTGACTGATCCGCTCTTCCAGCGGCAGTCATTCTGTCATAAATTGCTTGTAATTTACCGTTGGTATAAGTTCCCTCACTTTGCAGGGCATCTACATCAATCGGAGCCTGAACCCCTTTCATCTTATTCGTCAGGATCATAATCATCCGATTTTCATTCTTCGTCAATTTTTCCAGGACTGGTAATTGCCAGATTTCAAAGAAAAGATTATCTACATCTCTGGTCAAATCGACCATCACCAAGTAGTTTGCAAGATCATCTTTAAGAGCATTGGTTTCCTCTATATTTTGTGCACCTGCGGGCATAGTAAACAAGCCTGACATCAGCATTAAAGTGATTAATACGTTTTTCATGGACTTCCTTTTTTGGTTAAGAAACATAATGGTTCTTACCACAATGACAGTAAGAATTGTTTTTTCAAGGCCATAAAATTACGCGGAGTTCTGATCGAAAGCGGTGAGTTTGATCAACCAATTACATGAACTATATCACTAGTATTTTTGGAACTATGGAAGGGTCGGACAATTTAGCCATACCATCCGGGCTTGCTTACCTTAATTATGTAATGAACATCACATAAAGATCTAGGAATCAAGACCTAACTAAGAATATCCTGTACCACATGTCCGTGAACATCGGTGAGTCTGAAACGTCGCCCCTGATAACGGAAAGTGAGCTGTTCATGATCAATACCCAACAGGTGTAAAAGAGTTGCCTGGAAGTCATGCACATGAACCGGTTTGTCTACAACATTATAACCAAATTCATCGGTTTCACCATAAACAGTGCCGGGTTGCACTCCAGCTCCCGCCATCCACATGGTAAAGCAACCAGGATG
>JAGQWV010000440.1:1049-14389 GCA_020437045.1 Saprospiraceae bacterium
CAAATTCGCCACCCCAGACGACCAGTGTATCATCAAGAAGCCCTCTTTGTTTTAAATCACGAAGCAGGGCAGCGGTAGGTTGATCTGTTTGGGTACATTGACGCTTGATCCCGCGGGGTAAATCTCCATGCTGATCCCAACCCATATGATAAAGCTGAATAAATCGAACGTCCTGCTCGGCAAGTTTGCGTGCTAATAAGCAATTGGAGGCATAGGTGCCTGGTGTCCGGGCATCGGGTCCGTACATTTCAAAAATATAATCCGGTTCTGATGATAGGTCAACGACTTTAGGCACGGAGCTCTGCATCCGGAAAGCCATTTCATACTGATTGATCTTACTGTCTATTTCGGGGTCTCCCCAGATGGCTTGCTGTGCCTCATTCAATTTTTGGACAAAATCCAGGGACCGGCGACGATCGTCGTTATGAATGCCATAAGGGTTGTTCAGATACAATACGGGGTCTTTGCCCGCTCTAAACTGCACTCCTTGATGATGAGAAGGTAAAAATCCGCTACCCCAGGATGCGGCACTAAGTGGTTGTGCACCACCTCCCTTAGAAATCATCACCACAAAATCTGGCAAATTTTGATTCAAACTGCCAAGACCATAACTCAACCAACTACCGATAGATGGTCGTCCGGTTAATTGAGAACCGGTTTGCATAAAAATCACCGCTGGCTCATGATTTATGGCATCAGTGTACATCGATTTAATGATACATAACTCATCGACCACTTTTGCAGTATGAGGAAGCAACTCACTGATCCAGGCCCCACTATTGCCATATTGTCTAAAAGAATAAATCGATTTCGCAAGTGGAAATGTACTTTGATCGGCGACCATACCCGAATTTCGCTGAGTTCCCTGGACAGATGGAGGAATTTCTTTTCCATGCCATTTTTCCAGTTCAGGTTTGTAATCAAAAGTCTCCAGTTGCGAAGGAGCACCACTCTGGAATAAATAAATAACCCGCTTGGCCTTAGCTGGAAACTGAAAAGTATTCTTGGTTTTGCTGACTGGATTAAAAAAATTCGGCGTAGTCGTAGCATTTAATAGATGGCTTAATGCCATGGCACCCAATCCAGATGCAGTATTTCTCAAGAACGATCTTCGGGTTGTTATTGGATCCATCATTTTCTCAACTGTGCTTCATAGGTGTTTAATAAATTATGTCCGGTAATCGCCAGGGCAGCCAGTTCGCGATTATCCACGCCGGGAGGTACTTCCATTTCTCCACTGCTCAAATATGCTGCCACGTCTATTGTACCCTTTTCTATTTCCGCCAACTCATTCTTAAAAAAATCTTGTACGAGATTTAATTCTTCACCATTAGGATATCTGCCTACCGTCAAACGGAATATCTCTTGCAGACACTGATCCAGATCGGTGTGCTGCTTGCGACAATGCAGTGCCAGCATCCTTGCTACCTCCACATATTGAGGATCATTGAGCAGCACCAGTGCTTGCAGTGGCGTGCTGGTTTCTCGTCGTTGTACGGTACAGAAACTTCGGTCGGGTGCATCAAAAAGCAACATGGATGGAGGTGGAGAAGTACGTTTCCAAATAGTATAGAGACTTCGACGATAAAGACCTTCTCCTGGCTCCTGTAAATACGGATATCGCCAAACTTTATTACTTAGCTCGTCCCATAAACCTGCCGGTTGATAGGGATACACACTCTTCCCTCCTACCTTAGTCACTAATAGTCCGCTAATCGCTAAGGCATTGTCTCGCAACATCTCGGCCGACAAACGAAGGCTCGGACCACGCCACAGATAGATGTTTTCCGGATCCAAAGCTAGCTTGCTCGAATCGATGACTGACGACCGTTGATATGCCTGCGAAGTCATGATGAGACGATGTAACTTCTTAATGTCCCATCCGGAAGATTGAAACCATACAGACAACCAATCCAGCAATTCAGGATGCGAAGGTAAATCTCCCTGAGCTCCAAAATCTTCAGCAGTCTTCACCAATCCTCTCCCGAAATGTTGTTGCCAGATGCGATTGACAAACACCCTGGCTGTCAATGGATTATCATCTGAAAATAGCCACTGAGCCAAACCAAGACGATTGGCAGAAAATTGAGCACCATCCGTATGCAGGATTTTGGGTAAAGAAGGGTAGACTTGTTCACCAGGAGCATCATACCGACCTCTTTCGAGGAGATAGGTGGGCCGGGGCTCCGGCAGGTCACCCATGACCATGATTTCCGGTATATCTTTCGTCAAGAGATTTAATTCATTGCGCAACGATTGGAGAGAATCGGTCAGACTAACTATATGCACATCATCATTCAATTGAAAATGACGAAGGATCTCCTGAGAATTTTGAACCGTTTCAAAATTTAGGGGATCATAGTTATAGCGAACCTCCAGATCAGATAATTGATCACCAAATATTTTTATTTCGTCAAAACCACCACCTTTAAAAAGTTTTATTTTATCCCGGTAACCCAGTCGAAAGCCGGCAAATCCATAGGTATGAATATTGGGTTCAAAAAGAATACTTTTAGAAAGATTATCAATAACTATTTTAGTTTTTGCCGGTTTCCCATTGATATAAAGTCGAACGCCACTGGCATGACTGGATCCATCATAACTCACACAAACCTGAGACCACTCCTCCACAGGAAGAGAATCGATGGTGGTGACTTCAATGGCATTAGTGGGCCAACTAAAAGCCATTATGAAGCGCAGGTGGTTATTTTCCAGGTGCAGTGAGTACCCCTTATAACCAAGCCGGAGATCTTCGCAATGGGTAAAAATCCCTGCTTCCCTATAATGATGATTCGGACGCAACCACAAACTCACGGCAAAAGGATCCGTGCGATCATACCAGCCAATCTTATCTCCCAACAACACATAGTTGTAATCATCAACATAAAAACCTTTACCGGAAAATCCTGGTCCCAGATGGGGCTGAATAACTTTACCTTTTTCGGAACGACTTTTTTCATCGACTACCTTATTGTCGCTGATTTTTTCAAAAGTGGTATAAGAGACTAATTTTTTTTCGGTAGACCGGGATAAATCATTCTTTGAATAACTTTTGACAGAAGCAACTGATGATCTCTCTTTAGCTTCCCTTATTTTTACTTCCTGCTCTTTTATTTTTTTCTCAATAAAATCAATTTTCTTTTGCTGATCATCCGAGGTCAAAAACAAAGAAGGGCCAGGAGTTTGGCCCGGGCCGTAGACTGCTGTACCAATTTCGTTCGTACTGTTAAAATAGGCGAACAATTGGTAATATTCTTTTTGTGATATAGGATCATATTTATGATCGTGACAGCGGGCACACTCCATCGTTAAACCCAGAAAGGCCTTACTAAACGTGTGCACCCGGTCCGCTACATATTCAGAACGATATTCTTCAAATACGATTCCTGCTTCGGAGTTTTTCCGGTGTAATCTATTAAAAGCAGTGGCCAAAATGCTTTCCTGTGATGCATCGGGTATAAGATCTCCAGCCAGCTGCCAGGTAGCAAACTGATCGTAAGGCATATTTTGATTAAACGCATCAATGACCCAATCTCTCCAGGGTGAAAATTCCCGGTGCTTGTCATCGAGGTATCCATCACTGTCTGCATATCTGGCCACATCCATCCAATCTGCCGCCATCCGCTCACCATATGCCTTTCGGGAAAGCAGGGTATCAATGATCTTGTCAACAGTCATGGTCACAGTATCGGATAAGAATCGATCTACCTCATCAAGCGATGGGGGAAGGCCGTTTAAATCGAAATAGGCTCTACGGATAAGCTGTTGACGATCTGCCCGGGCATTTGCGGTTAAATGATTTTCATCCAGCGATTGATTGACGAAATAATCGACCGGATTCATATCTTTTGGCACTTCCGGTGCAGTTGGCGATTGAAAAGACCAGTGTACTTCATATGGAGCATCTTGAAGTATCCACCGGGCCAGGATAGCTTTCTCCCGCTCTGAAATGGTCAATTTTGAGTCTGGTGGAGGCATCATCACGTCCGGGTCATCCGATATTATTCGTTCATACAAAACGCTTTTGTTCAGCGATCCGGGCACAATAGCATACGTACCTGGATGATCAGTTAATTCAGCATAAGCTGACTCGGCTACGTCCAAGCGAAGATTAGCTTCCCGCTTTTTTGCATCCGGTCCATGACAGTTAAAGCACCGGTCAGAGAGAATAGGTTTTACGTGAAAATTATAATCGACCTGATCCGGGATAGAAGGGGTAAATGCCGCTTCACCGCCATCACCCTGGCAACTAATGATAAAGAGCCACATCGAAATCAAAGCCCATACAATATCTTCCGGACGGATCATCATTGACAAATAAACGAACTACTTGCCTAAAGATAATACACTTAAAATTCTTTGAAATCGAGATTACTGAGTGACTTTTATCACACTATACCTCCGCGTGACCTTATTATTTGAATATGGAAGATAAATGGTCAAATCGGCACAATTATAGCATATATTAAGGCGTTGGATCACCATATTTCTGACCCTAAAATCGGTTCTTCAGTCCAGGTAGAATCTAGGAGATTGCACAAGACCGTCAAAAAACCTTGTAACGAACACCTCTCAATTGGTAAAAAAAATTAAGCGAGTGGCAACCAATGGAGCTAAAACCCCTGTATAGACAATCAAAAGAACAGCTGACGGACAAAATTATCAGTGAATGCCTTAGTGGTTCTAATCACGCCCAAAGGCAGTTATTTGAGATGTACTATTCAGAAGGTATGAATGTCGCATTAAGATATAGTAGCAGGTCGGAAGATGCTAAGGAAATCTTAGCCAATGCATTCATCCGTGTATTCGAAAAATTGGAGCAGTTCGATTTGTCAAAATCCTTTTCTCCCTGGTTTCGAAAGTTTATTATCCATGCCAGTAGCGATTACTACCGATATCAAAAAAGCATCATCCTGCCATTAGAACAGATCACCGAGGTACGTATTGATGACCAAATCATCGACCAGATGGCGTATCAGGATCTCCTAAATCTCATTCAGGAGTTGCCGTACAGCCTGAGAACGGTCTTCAATCTCTACTGTATTGAAGGGTATAAACATCAGGAGATAGCAGAAATTATGCATATCTCCGAGGGTACATCCAAGTCCAATTTACATCGGGCAAAAGCCAGATTACAAGTAATGATCATCGAATTCTCAAAACAACGAGCCATTGGATCAATTCGACAAGAAGATAAAACAAAAGTTAACGAACGCACCTAGGCACGAAGCAGATCCGGTTGTCTGGGCGAAAGTTGCTGGTAACCTCGACCATGGTTTGTCCAGTAATAGAGCTTTATGGATGCGTTATCTTCTGGCGACAGCAGCACTATTAGCTATAGCTGGATCATTTTTTTGGCTTGGGACCCGGTACAATCGCACCAAAGCTTTGGAAGATGAAGTGCAAAAAATGTCAAAGGTGATCGCTGAATTACAATGGAGAGATAAAAATTCGACAAGGATTGTCGACACGCTGGTGGTCAGGGATACCATATGGCAGATTTATTATCCGCAAGGTTCACGCAGCCAGACCCTCAGTAGCACAGCTGTTGGGAAGGATATGGATTCTCAAAGTCCCGGCATTTTCTCTTCGACTTATATCCCGGAAATATTGCAGACATCTCAGGCCATTTCTTCTGTCACAGACAGTCTTCTGGCAAAAAAATACATGGACTTATTACGAAATGACCATATCATTAAAGCTGCTTCTTCTGTGGACATATCGTCCACCCGGTTTACCCAAGAAGACAATAATAGTCAAAGAGTGGCCCTTCAGACATTGCCATTCGAATTTTCAACTCTTCCCTCGCTTACGCATCGAAAAATCACCTTACATCCCTATCGGAGTCTTCAAGCCGGGCAGATCATTAAGGCAGAAAAATCACGTCGTTTCTTAAATTTATTATTACCTGATCATTACCGGATTGGTCTCGTCATGGGAGGCCTTAACCCGCTAGCCAATGAAGCAGAAGAAGTACAGGAGTGGGTTGGTGGAATGCAGACAGAGGTATTCTTCGGTTCCAGAACCAGTATCATATCCGGTATCAGATATAGAAGATTGAATACTAAATACGAACATGAGCTGGAAGAAGCAAAGTTTCCCGAACCAGATGGTCTTTTAGCTAGTGATCGGATTAAAGAAATCTATGCCAATGCATCCTTTGTAAATATTCCTCTGATTTTGAAATATTCGTATCCATGGAGTGACAAATTCTATCCATTTGTCTATGGAGGTATTTTATTTGGTGGAATACGATCTCAGAATTACAAATTTGAAATCGTAAGAAATGGCCAGGAAAAAATAATAAATAGCAAAATTGCTGGTAGTGCCTGGGTTCTAAATTCCGTCTTATATGGAATTGGCATGGAATATAATCCAGTATACAGATTTACATTTTCAGCCGATATAGAAGGCCGATATCAAATAAAGCAATCCGAAGAGGAATATGGAACGCACCATGGTCTTGGCCTAAGATTGGTTATATATTATAATTTATAAAAAGAATAAATCAAATAAATTACTGAATAATCATTTATAAGATCCCGAACAAGTCTCAAAAATATTTTTTTTTTTATAATCAATGCATAACAAAAGTTAAAAAGCATATAAATAACTTATTTAATGGGATCACTGACACATCGTATTTATATAGGGACACTGGTCTCTATTGTCATTATCACCACTATTTTGATTTTCTTTTATGGCCTCCCCTATTACCAAACCGGGCTTGAGGATCGATTCTTCCGGGAGGACCACTATCTATATAAACCAAGTGGACTAGTTGGGCATGGCTTGGGGATTGTAGGTACCATCTTGATTGTCATCGGAGTGACATCCTATATGCTCCGAAAGAGAGCCCGCTTTTTATCCCGGGTTGGCTTGATTAAACACTGGCTGGAATTTCACATTTTCCTTTGCACTTTAGGACCAATTATGATCCTCGGTCATACCGCCATGAAATTTGGCGGAATTGTATCGATCAGTTTTTGGAGCATGGTTGCTGTGGTAGCAAGTGGTGTCATTGGTCGATTTATTTATCTACAGATTCCTCGAAGTATCGAGGGCAGGGAACTCAGCCTGACCGAAGTTCGGGAAATCCGGGAAAATATTGGACAGCAACTACAAGTGACGGGTATCGAATTAGCTGGCAACAATGGAAATATTGTTTTAAATGCCCCTAGTAACCAAGGGCTATTGACCAATATATTCTATCGAAGACAAATAATCCAGAATCTGAAAAAACAATTTGAAAATCAGAATCTGGAAAAATCCGAAAGAGTAAAAATTTTACGGTTAGCCAAAAATGAATTAGCCCTAAGCCGAAAGATTGGAAGACTGCAAACTATGCAAAAACTATTCAGATACTGGCATGTGGCGCATATGCCATTTGCGATTGTAATGTTGTTGATTATGTTAATTCATGTGGCGGTGACCCTTGCTTTTGGGAATACCTGGATCTTTTGAAATATGGAAGTATTAATTGAAAAAATTATTATCTACGGGAGTGTGACTTTATTATGTCTGATTGTGTTAATCATTTATTGGCGCAAACAGAAAAAAGTCTCTCAAATCACCGGACAAAAAATTGAAAAAGCCAAAACACATGGACTTTTTGAGCCAGTCTCCCTTCATCCAGTAATTGATGGAGGCTCATGTATCAACTGTGGCTCTTGCGTCAAGGCCTGTCCGGAGAAAGATATTCTCGGAATAATTGATAATCAGGCTACGACGATCAATGCCTCTAATTGTGTCGGACATGGGGCCTGTTTTCACGCTTGTCCGGTCGAGGCAATCAGCCTTTGCATCGGCACCGAAAAAAGAGGGGTGGATTTGCCTCATGTAAATCAGTCATTCGAAACGAACATTCCAGGTATTTACATCGCGGGAGAATTAGGAGGCATGGGGCTGATACGAAATGCGGTACGGCAAGGGCGACAAGCGGTAAACAATTTATCCAAACATTTGGAGCGCTTTGGAGAAGCAGAGTACGATCTATTAATCATTGGTGCTGGACCGGCTGGAATTTCTGCATCATTAACAGCCAAAGAAAAGAAATTGCGTTTTATCACCCTAGAACAAGATACGCTGGGAGGCACAGTCTTTACCTTTCCCCGCTCCAAAATAGTGATGACTGCTCCCATGGACCTACCGGGACATGGTATGGTAAAATTGTACGAAACAAGCAAAACAGAACTTCTGGAGCTTTGGCAATCGGTGCTGGGTCAAAACGATATAAATATTAGAGAGCATAAAAAAGTCGAAGAAATTATTGAAGAAGAAAATCGCTTCACGGTAAAAACAAAAGATGGTGATTCGTATGCAGCCAGAAATATTTTGTTGGCTATTGGTCGACGGGGTACTCCAAGAAAATTAAATGTACCAGGGGAAGAAAGTGAAAAAGTGGCCTATCGACTGCTAGAACCAGAACATATTGTGCAAAAGGATGTACTGGTAGTTGGAGGTGGGGACTCCGCAATAGAATCAGCCTTACTTTTGGCCGAACAAAACCGGGTCATCCTTTCTTATCGAAGTGATTCATTCAAAAGATTAAAACCAAAAAATAATGAGCGAATACTGGAAGCCATCGAGCGTAAAGATATCGAGGTGAAATTTAGCACCAATGTGAGGTCAATACGTGAAAAAGATGTGACCTTAACACAAGCACACGATGGACAGGACATTACAATCGATAATGACCTGGTCTATATATTTGCCGGTGGTGAACTGCCTACAGAATTTCTGCAGAAAATTGGTATTAAGATCACCAGAAGATTTGGTTATGCCATTCTTAAACACAAGAAAAATTAAGATGATTTATGGTCAATAAATTCAGATTTTTCTTGGTTATCCTTTTGCTCAGTTCGACCTTTCGAATTTTTGGACAATTATCTCCGGGTGATTTAAGTAAATATCATGCGGATTTAGAAGGTCTCTTAAACTGTACACAGTGTCATAATTTGGGTGAAGGTATTTCTGAAACAAAATGTCTGGAATGTCATAATGAATTAAAAAGTCGCATCGATCAAAATAAAGGTTATCACTCATCCCTTGAAGTAAAACAGAAAGCATGTATCGAGTGCCACAATGATCATCACGGCCGCAATTTTGAAATAGTACACTTTGACGAAAACAATTTCAATCACGAACTCACCGGATACGAGCTAGAGGGAAAACATGGTGATACCAAATGCTTGGATTGTCATAAAAAGTCATTTATTGACAACCCTGTGGTCCAACAGAAAGAATTTACGTTTTTGGGATTAAATACAGATTGTCGAAAATGTCATGAAGATTCACATCAGGGTTCCCTTTCGAATAATTGTGCCAGCTGTCACGGTTTTGATTCCTTCAAACCAGCGGAAAAATTTAATCATGATAACTCCAAATTTGCACTGAAAGGAAAACATCTGGAAATCGATTGTATTGAATGCCATCCTATCATTCAAAAAAATGGAAAAGACTTTCAGGAATTTAAGGGTATTGAATTTACCAGTTGCTCAAGCTGCCATGATGATGCACACCAGGGAGCATTTGGAAAAAATTGCAGTGAATGCCACACGGAGGAATCCTGGCATTATTTTAAAGAATTGGGAAATTTTAATCACAATAAAACTCACTTTCCGCTAACTGGTCGACACCGAAATACAGACTGTCTGGATTGTCATAAAAATGGCACTAATAACCAAAGTCCCTTTAAAGAATTTACTACGTGGAAAACATTCGATTGTGCTCAGTGTCATGATGATGTGCACGAGGAAAAGTTAGGAACAGATTGTAAAAATTGCCATAGCACGCAATCTTTTACTCGACTCAATAAAGAAAACACCTTTGATCATTCAAAAACCGATTATGCACTTGAGGGAAAGCACCAAATGGTCGACTGCAACCAATGCCATACCAGCAATCATAAAATTGAACCCCTGGAGTTTGATCGATGCAATCAATGCCATGATGATTTTCATAAGGGGCAATTTACGACTTCCGAGGGCACATTAACCGATTGTGGCAAGTGTCATACGGTAAAGGACTTTGCTGAGACCCTATACACACTGGAAGATCACAATGGCTCGTTGTTTCCTTTGGAAGGAGGACATGTAGCTACACCTTGTTTTGCATGTCATCTGAAAGAAGACAACTGGACCTTCCGCGACATTGGGCAGCGCTGTAATGATTGTCATATAGACGAACACGAGGGGTTTTTAGATCCGAAATTCTATCCTGACAAAGAATGTAAGTCTTGTCATACTGCGCAAACATGGTCTGCAATCCAATTTGACCATGATCAGACAAATTTTAGCCTGGAAGGAAAACATTTGTCAGCAAGATGCAACGATTGTCATTTGCTGCACGGTATAGATAATGAGCACCAACTATTTTCCGGACTCACTTCCCGATGTATGGATTGTCATGATGATATCCATGCAGGACAATTTCTGCAGGATGGATTGACCGACTGCAGTCGTTGTCATAGCTTCGAGAACTGGGAAGCTAGCCGTTTTAATCACAATGAAACACGCTTTAGACTGGATGGTGAACATTCGCGGGTAGAATGCGCCGGATGTCATAAAGTGAGGAATTTGGATGAAAGAGAATATATCGACTATAAAATAGAAGATTTTAGATGCGCTGCTTGTCATTTATAGTGCTCATTTTGTGGACTTTGCCCATGTTGGCTCAGTCCCCTCATGGTGAAAACTTCACCATGGATTGCGCCCAATGTCATAATTCCAGCAGTTGGCAACTAGACCGAACACTTTATTCATTCAATCACGATACCACCACCTTTCCTCTGCAAGGTCAGCATGCTGTCATCGACTGTAAATCCTGTCATGCCTCTCTCGTATTTTCAGAAGCACAAACAGATTGTAAAAGCTGCCATCAGGATATGCATCAACAGACGGTAGGGTCAGACTGTGCCCGTTGTCATACCACAAACAACTGGTTGGTCGAAGATATATCGCAAATACATATTGCCAATGGCTTCCCGCTACTGGGTATACACTATCAAATAAACTGCATAGAATGTCACCAAGCCAGTGATCAGTTAAAATTTGAACCGCTGGGCAATGAATGTATCGCCTGTCATGAGTCAGACTTTTTGGCCACTACAAAACCAAATCATACGGAAGCCGGGTATTCGCGAGAATGTACCGAATGCCATACGGTCAACTCTTTTGAATGGACCGCTGCTGATTTTAACCATGATTTCTTTCCTTTGACTGATGGACATGAAATAACTGACTGTGCTAAGTGTCATACGGGATCAACTTATTCGGACATTTCATCCGATTGTATCAGTTGTCACCAAAGTGATTTTCTGAATGCAAAAAATCCAGACCATCAACAAAATGGTTTTTCGAATAACTGTGCGGAATGCCATACCCTTGCGATGGACTGGAAACCAGCAGATTTTAAGCAACACGATAGTGAGTATTTTCCGATTTACTCGGGATCTCACAACGGTGAGTGGGACGAATGCTCGAGCTGCCACAAAGATCCCAACAATTTGAGTTCGTTTACCTGTCTCGAATGCCATGAGCATAATGAGGGAGATATGAATCACCAGCACCGGGATATTCAGGGATATTCATATGAGAGCACTGCATGCCTCGCTTGCCATCCGGACGGCAATAGTGAATCTGTATTTGACCATAGCCGTACTGCTTTTCCCCTCACTGGAGCACATGACGGCGTTGAGTGTATATCATGCCATGCAGCTGGTTATGCCGGGACATCGATGGAATGTGCGGATTGCCATACACTGGATTACCAACAAGCTGTCAACCCGAATCACAGTGAACTGGGTTTTTCGAATGCATGCGCGTCCTGCCATACCACAGATCCTGGTTGGAGTCCTGCCTTAATGCCCAATCATAACGACTATTACGTACTGAACGGAGCACATGCTAATATAGCTGCTGACTGTGCTGCTTGTCATGCAGATGCCTTTGTAAATACGCCAAATACTTGTGCCGGTTGTCATCAGGACGACTATCAAGCCACTACCAGTCCACCTCACGAGAGCTCGGGCTTTTCCAATGATTGTGCATCCTGTCACAGTGAAAATGCCTGGCAGCCAGCAAGTTTTGATCACGATGGACAATATTTTCCCATCTATAGTGGCGATCACCAAGGTACATGGGATGCCTGTACAGCCTGCCATACCACAGAAGGTAACTTCATGGCCTTTAGTTGTGTAGAATGTCATGAACATAATAAAATGAAGACTGATGAAGAACATCAGGGCATCAGTGGTTATGCTTACAACAGTGATGCTTGCCTTGGCTGCCACCCAACCGGGTCCTCAGAGGGAGCTTTTGACCACAACCAAACCAATTTCCCACTGACCGGAGCTCATACCACCATCGACTGTAGCCAATGTCATCTAAATGGTTTCGCTGGAACATCTACCCTTTGCAAGGATTGCCATCAAATTGATTACAACCAGGCAGCCAATCCCAATCATCAACAGTTAGCCTTGTCTGATGACTGTGCCAGTTGCCACACCACCCAACCCGGTTGGTCGCCCGCTACTTTTGATGTACATAATGAGTACTATGTAATCACCGGTGCCCATACCGCCATCGCCTCCGATTGTGCCGCTTGTCATACTTCCGGTGATTACGCCAATACACCGAATACTTGTGCGGGTTGTCACATCGATAATTATAATGCTACCTCTGAGCCCCCACATCAGAGTTCCGGGTTCTCCGACGACTGCGCCACTTGTCATAACCAGAATGCCTGGCAACCGGCCACTTTTGATCATGATGGTCAATATTTTCCTATCTATAGCGGCGATCATCAAGGCACCTGGGATGCCTGTACAGCCTGCCATACGACAGAAGGTAATTTCATGGCCTTTAGCTGTATTGAATGTCATGAACACAATAAGACGGAAACCGACGAAGAACATCAAGGCATCAGCGGTTATGCATACAACAGTGATGCCTGTCTGGGATGCCATCCGACAGGATCGTCAGATGGAGCTTTTAATCATAATCAAACCGATTTCCCTCTCACCGGAGCTCATACCACGGTCGACTGTAACCAATGTCATGTAAATGGTTTTGCCGGAACTTCAACCCTTTGTAAGGATTGCCATCAAATTGATTATAATCAAACAACCAATCCCAACCATCAGCAATTAGCCCTGGCTGATGACTGTGCCAGTTGCCACACCACCCAACCCGGTTGGTCGCCTGCTACTTTTGATGTACATAATGAGTACTATGTAATCACCGGTGCCCATACCGCCATCGCCTCCGATTGTGCCGCTTGCCATACTACCGGTGATTACGCCAACACTCCTAATACTTGTGCCGGTTGTCACATCGATA
>JAGQWV010000441.1 GCA_020437045.1 Saprospiraceae bacterium
TAATGGCATCTGAACAATCTTTAAAATATTTGGGATTGACGTCCAGAGCTTTGGCCTGTTCTTCCGAGAGCACTTGTCGATCAGGCATAAATCGGGCACCGATGGCGACGTATATTTGGGGTGCACGGAAGTATGGACTTGTTTGTTGGGTATAGAGGTGCTCCATGGGTGTATTGCCAAAGGTCATTGCCTCAGCAGGTGTCCAATGGAGAAAGTCCGAAGATGTCGTGCGACCAACACTCCGGTATCCGTTGTATCCTACCTCCGTCCAGATCCGGAAATAACATATGTACTGTTGTTCCGACTCAGACCAGAAGGCAACATTCTGGGAATCAAAAAGGCCCTCTGTAAATACGGCCTGGTCCTGATACTTATTCCAATGAATGCCGTCGGCTGAATAATAGGCGATGAGTCCACTCTTTTTCGTACCCCCTATCGCTTTATAGCGTTCTTCAGGTTTACAGTCTGGATTTTTGTCGATAAAAGGGCTAAAGTTGTGGGTAACAGGGGCGGCATGAGCAAGAATGACATTATTATCCCGGCTACCATCCACATCGTATATACCCAACGACGGTTTAGTCCAGTGAATGCCGTCCTCAGAAAATGCAACACAAGTCGTTTCAGCCTCACGACCATCACTACCGGCATCACGAATACCCCGATAGTAGGCACGAAACTGCTCACCATCTTGGATGATGGTACAGTAGGCGCTAAAATTACCCTCCCATGGTTTATCAAAGTAGAAAACAGGCCCTTCATTCCGAGGCAGATTCAGGCATTCTGAGAGATCATCCTTGCTTTCTATGATATAGTCATCCAGAAATAATTGTCGATCTTCTCCTATCGAGAGATTCTGCCCCAAACAGACCGTTGATGTAAAAAAAAGAAATATCGGAAGGAAGGCACTCCATTTTAAAATATTCATGAGCTATATCTATCTGGAAAAAATTAACTACGAAACAACATCCGTCGGGGCGACAATCAACGACTGTGTCCAAAATATGAAAAAAAATCAGCGTAAAGGCAATTAATCAGTAATTCGAAATAGGCATCTCGAATGACTACCCATTACCAGAGGTTCACTCTACTTACCGACTGCGCATAGCAGGCATTTTTTACTTTTGCATTCTTTATGACAAAAAAGCAGACCACCTTACTCATCACCCTGATCGGAAGTATAGCGGCGTTGGGCCCTTTTACCATTGACATGTATTTGCCCGGATTTCCGGATATAGCGAAGTATTATCATACCGATGAAAAACAGGTAGCTTACACGTTGACCAGTTTTTTTATCGGTATCTCCATCGGCCAATTGATTTATGGCCCATTACTAGACCGTTTTGGCCGTAAGCAGCCACTCTTGATAGGGCTTTCGCTCTATCTCGTTGCTTCCCTGATATGTGTCTTTGCACCCAACCTATTCACGCTAATCTTCATGCGATTTATCCAGGCACTCGGTGGCAGTGTGGGTATGGTTGCCGGGAGTTCTATCATCAGGGATATCTTCGAAACCAAAGATGTTGCTAAGATGCTATCCTCGGTGATTCTGGTGATGGGAGCTGCTCCTATTATTGCACCCTCCCTGGGTAGCTATCTGATCCATCATTTTGGCTGGAAAATGATTTTTGTCTTTCTTACCATAGTTAGTGCTCTGATCATAACCGGAATTTACTTTTTTCTGAATGTTGGACGTGGTGCTGATGAAAGCATCATTTTGAAACTACCCAATATCTTTCGCAACTATTGGCATACCTTACAAAAGAGGGAATTTCTCCTCTATTCAATATCTGGAAGTATTGCGATGGCAATTCTTTTTGCCTATATCTCGACCATCCCTTTTATCCTCATGTCAATCTATGGAGTATCGCAAACCACCTTTGGTTGGCTCTTTGGTCTCAATGCCTTCGGATTTATCTTGGGGAGTCAGATCAATCGACTGGCATTACTGAGATTTCAACTAAAACCTTTAACGATTGGTGTCGCCCTATTTTGTGCGATTATAAGCCTGACTTTCCTGATTCTTGCCTTCTCTATCCAAATACCTTTGTTCCTCTTTTCCGTTCTGATCTTCTTTATTCTTTTTTCCCTGGGCATAGTCAATCCAAATGCAACCGCTCTCTCACTCGATAAGATTTCGGAAAATGTGGGATTGGCTACTGCTTTGAACGGTAGTCTAAGAATGGGAATTGCCGCTTTTGTATCGGGTTTAGCCGGTTCACTCTATAATGGTACCGTTTTCCCTTTACTGATCATGATGTTCGTCCTAAGCTGTCTGGCTTTACTGAGTCTCCTTTTCGCCTAAATCTAGTAGACCAACGCATCGATTATTGCCGTTAATTTAAATATCTTTTTGCGATTTCCTTCGTTGCAAAGACTCGCTGTAGCTACGGCTACATCTGCGTTTTGCGCCTCGGACCTCATCAAAAATCTTATTAAAATTATTCAACATAACCCATGCGAACATCTACTGGTTGGAAT
>JAGQWV010000442.1 GCA_020437045.1 Saprospiraceae bacterium
AGAAGACCCGGAATCCTTAGATCAACCGAATTTTGATGTAAGCCGAATGAACATTAACCATTGGCGTATACTCGATCACATCCTCGTCCGGGCAAGGGCCCTTGACATGGTGGTTTCCCTGATTTTTTATGTGGATGGATTAGATCATGCTTGTGATCCCTTCAAACTGGAGAACATGGGCAATAAATTTGAAAAATTGTACTATCAATATGCCATCAACCGCTTTGGGGCCTATCCTAATGTGATGTGGGATATCGCCAATGAATATCACCTTTTTCGTACGCCGGAATGGGCTGAAGAGATGGGAGCCTATGTTAAAGAGCATGATCCCTTCGAGCATTTAATTTCGGTGCATGGCTCCGGTGATTTTCCCTTTCGAAGATCTCGATGGGCCGACGTGGTGATGTTTCAGAGTTGGGATGAATGCGGAGGGTTTGACTTTATCACCAATGCGATAAGCGATCAGGAAATTTTGGGATTTCCCAAACCGGTCGTCAATGAAGAATATGGGTATGAAGGGCATTATCCTCCCTGGGGTTGTGGACCAACTGCTGCTAAAGAGTACCCGGATGGACGGTCTGCACTAAACCGGGCTTCATTGGCCTGGGAAATCTATATGGCCGGAGGTTATCAGACTACAGGTGAAACCGCTGAGTTTGGCACCGGAGCGGGTGAGGATACCGGAGGCGGTTGGATCAATGGCCGGGGAAATGATAAAATGCAGATGCTTAAATACTATCAAATCATTAAAAATATATTTGAAAGTCTGGATTTTTATCGTTTGCAGCCAGCCCATGATTTGACCCAATATGGTAATTACTGTCGGGCACAAGAAGGGGAGACGTATCTACTTTACTCGAGAAACCCGCATTGCCGGGTTAGATTGCCAGGAAATACATTTTTTAATGTGCAGATGATCGATCCATTGACTGGAAAGAAGGAAGATCTGGGGGAAATTAATTCTACCACCGATAATAATGCCTGGCAATACCGGAAAAATTTATCCCAGCCTGCAGTATTTATTTTACGCAAAGTTCAGAAGTAAAGTGTCCGCCTGGATTTATAATTTAATTAAGGTATTCACAAAATTGTCGCCATAATCTTTTATCAGAATTAGTAGGTTCACTTTCGATCCTTCTAACTATAATAACTCAAAACTCCTTCGCCGATATGGTCTTGTAATTTTTGTGTTAATTCCGTGTGGATCGGCAGGGAAATGACACTGGCACAAAGCATCTCCGTGTTTTCCAGTTCTTTGCCTTCCTCCCAATAGGTTGCATAAGCTTTCTGTTCATATAATGGTACCGGATAATAAACCATGCTGGGAATATCTAATGCTGCCAGATGCTCCCGTAAGTTGTCCCGGTCTGCCGGGGAGACTTTAAGGGTATATTGATGGAATACATGCGTACTATAGTCTACCCGGTAAGGGGTAATAATATGCCGGTGATCAAAAAACAGATCATCATAGACATCTGCCGCTCGTCGACGCATATCACAGTAGTGATCTAGGTGCTTAAGTTTGATGCGCAGTACAGCAGCCTGTATGGCATCCAGTCTCGAGTTGACTCCCAAAATGTCATGATAATATTGTCGCGATTGACCGTGATTGGCAATCATTCGGATCTTAGCAGCCAAAACATCGTCATTGGTGAAAAGCGCGCCTCCGTCGCCATAACAACCCAAATTTTTAGAAGGAAAAAAGGAAGTACATCCGATATCACCAATAGTACCTGTTTTAGCGCTCTTTCCATGACTGAAATGATAATCTGATCCAATCGCCTGAGCATTGTCTTCGATCACATAGAGTTGGTGTTTTTTGGCCACAGCCATTATTTCTTCCATGGGTGCGGATTGTCCGAATAGATGAACCGGTACGATGGCCTTGGTTTTTTCGGTAATAGCCTCTTCTATAAGCGTACCCGTTATATTAAAACTATCTGGATCGACATCAATCATCACTGGTTTGAAGCGCAGCAAACCTATAACCTCTGCGGTGGCCACATAGGTAAAGGACGGGACAATCACTTCATCACCTGGTTGCAGCCCTAAAGCCATCAAGGCAATTTGTAAAGCATCGGTACCATTGGCACAAGAAATGACATGTTTTACTTTTAAATATTGAGACAACTCGTCTTCAAAGGCTTCAACCTGGGGTCCTTTAATAAAGCGGGAGGAGCGGACGACGTCAAGGATCGCTTGATCGATTTCTTCCTGGATGTGTTGATACTGCCGTTGCAGATCAACCATGTGAATTGGTTCTTGCATAGTGCTGCGTAAAAATTTTTGCAAAGATAAGCATTGCATTGGTTATGCGGTGAAGCCAAAAACTCCGATTTATGCCAATAAATAGAGGAATGTGAAACGGGAATTAAAATCCGTACGCGGTATTTTCTTTCGAAAAGTCGTTGTCAGTGAAAGGAGGATCAATTTCTACATCGGAGTACTCATAATGTTCGAAAAGTCCATGTTCGTCATATACTTTAATGCTAAGTGGGATGAGCCTTTTCTGATCTATCAACAACTCCATTTTAGGAGAATAATCGCTTGGAATTGATAATTGATCGCCCTCATCCACGTCAAAATAGCTATCAAAATTTTTATTCCTGGCCAAAATGAGATAGCTGGATACATTTCTTTTTCGTCCGATCGTCAGCATGTTTTCACCGGGACCGACCGCATAATCCACGTAGTGGAAATATTGGTTGGTAAAGGTGATTCGGTGACAGAGGTGGCCTTGATATTCAATATTGGATTCCAGGGTGAGCATTTCCTGCAATTCGGGGCGATATTTTTCGAAAAGATGTTCAAGAATACCGATCACCAAATCGAAGCCGGCATCCTTCACCGTGTGGTGCTGATTTTTCAACATAGTAGATCCCTGAGGGTCAAGTTTTAAGGTGATCCACGGAAATCCATTGGGACTTACCAGGGCTCCGCGATCCTTCTCATTTTCAGTGAAAAGTACTTCCAGGCCTTTCTTCGGTGATATTTGTTTCATGTAGACACAGTAAGGATTTCGGTTTAGTTTGATCTGGGATACCTGTACTTGCATCTCATCACCAATCCGTTCTGCCTTTCGCATCTGATAACTCAATGATTCAATGGATTTGGTGGCTACAAACGTCTCTTCACAAATACGGTCGGCAGAGAGATAGGGTGATGCCGACCATTGTGTTGCCAATGGTAGCACGAAAATCATTAAAAAAAGAATGGCCTGGTTCATTTTTATTTTAATCTGTGCAATTGCCGGATTATCCGAGGGGAAATCTCTATCCCTTCAATTTAATACATATTTAAATGGGGTCAGTGTTCGTTTTGCTGAGAAATAAGACCTTTAGTGGTTAATTTGGGGAAATTAACTCGAATGACATCTTGCTGAAGATACTAAAATTTAATCGGATTTGCTAAATGATAGATTTAGGCCCTGACCAGTGATCGATGAATTGTTAACAGCATCCCATGGGGAACCCTATCTTGCATCTATTAAAGGAATGGTGCGGGCTACAATTTCCTTACCAATAGCCAGAGAAGCGGTTGCTGCCGGAGAGGGAGCACTGATGACATTGACAATACGCCGGGTATTTAGAATAAGAAAATCATCGATTAGGTTTCCCTGTGCGTCACAAGCCATCGCCCTAACACCACTACGGCCGCCAACAACATCTTCCTCGCGCACTTCCGGTATCAATTTTTGCATGGCTTTGACAAATAATTTTTTCGAATAAGAGCGACGGATTTCATCCCAACCGGTACGCCAGTATTTTTTTGCTAATTTTTGAAACCCGGAAAAGGAGAGTATCTCCAGAAGTTCTTTACCATCGACCTGGTTATTGCGATATCCTTCGCGTTTAAAGGCCAATACTGCATTAGGCCCTGCTTCCATGCCACCCGTGATCATTCTGGTATAATGTACACCCAAAAACGGAAAGGTGACGTCTGGCACCGGATAGATTAAATGGTTAGCCAGGTATTCTTTTTCTTTTTTTAACTCATAATATTCACCCCGGAAGGGGATGATTTTATATGGAATTTCCGGCATACTTTTTTGCGTGATTTTATCTGCATACAAGCCGGCGCAAGAAATTACATATCGAGCGTTGACATCATTCTGATTGGTGGTAAGTGTGATGCTCTTGGGGTTTTCAATAATATCCAATACCTCATGACCCCGTAAAATGGTACCTCCATTAAGCGTAAATATTTCCGCGTATTTTTTGGCTACCCGTTCATATTCGACGATTCCCGCCGAAGGTACCTTGATCGCTTTGATGCAAAAAACATGGGGTTCTATTTCTCGGGCTTCTTCGGGAGTGATAATTTTCAGCCCTTGCAAACCGTTTTGTATTCCCTTTTTATAAATCTCCTGCAGTGTTTCCAGTTCTTTGTCATTGGTAGCCACAATCAGTTTTCCACACAGCTCAAAAGGAATTTCATGCTGTTGACAAAATGCCACCAATTGTTCGTGTCCGTCTTTGCAGTTCCGGGCTCGCAAGCTTCCGGGTTTGTAATAAATTCCGGAATGCATCACACCACTATTCCACTTGGTCTGGTGCTGGGCAACTTCTTTTTCTTTTTCCAGTACACAGATTTTGAGATCTGGTCGCTGTTCCAGTAGTTGGAAGGCTGTCGACAGGCCGACGATACCTCCTCCGATGATGGCAATATCGTAAATCATAGAGGGTAAAGATAAGGGAAGTAAAGGATTCAGGGGGTCAGGATTCTGGGTTTCGTCGTATACGTAAATGCACAGAGGAACCCAGTAATTTTTTACGGGTAGAAGGTACAGAATGCGGGCATAGCGTTGTTCTGTCGAGGCTCTGGAACGCAGTCATAGTGAAAAAGTACAAGCGAGTCTGTGTGGTTTTATTTATGCAATGCTGCACTAGTGATCAGTGGTCAGGCCAATTGTCGAAATCAGAATTTTTATAATTAAAGAATTGATACCTTGCAAATTAAAATGGCTCTTGCAGTATTTAGTGGGTAGTCGCAAAAACGTAGCTACAGCGAGTCTTTGCAACGAATGGAGATCGCAAAAAGATATTTAAATTAACGGCAATAATCGATGCATTGGCGTGGGTAAGTAAGAAGCGAAAAACAAAACCGAAGTAT
>JAGQWV010000443.1 GCA_020437045.1 Saprospiraceae bacterium
GCCGACAATAGTATTAGTTATTGTGAAAATGCTGCACTGGTGTTAAGACCGGTAAAATTTGTTGATGATCTTTTGCCGGACCTGACCTCGTTGCTTAAATCCATCATTATACTTCTCTAGTGAAGTTGTTAATCCGGCACCCTATGAAATTATTGCTGCATATTTTTTTCTTGATATCCGCCGTTTGTTCCCAGGCTTTAGCCCAAACCGATCATGTCTATGTTCCACTGGAATATGGTCTTTATTTTGGCGGAAATAAAGCGGGATATTTTGAAGGTGTACAATTGGAAAATGGTTCTTTTCAATATGTTTTTGACTACAATGACCGCGGACGGGGACCGCATTTGACCGAACTAATAAAACTCAATGAGAATAGATTGCCACAGAGGTTAAGTATCAACGGGCATAATTATCTCAAAGATACCGTATCAGAAGTTTTCATCCTGCAGAATGGGATAGCCAGTTGGAATAGCACCTCAGAAAATGGTAGTAGTCCGGAAGTTGGAGAGGCATTTTATGTAGGAGTCGATGGTACTTTTGGTGAAACGGAACTACTGGTTCGAAAGATGCTGGGTACGGTCGACCATTCGGTTAGTTTATATCCCAGTGGTAAATTGTCTATCACCGAAGTGGATGATATCACAATTGAAGATACGCTCGATCTGAAATTAATTGAACTGGTGGGTTATTCCTTTTCTCCCTTTTATCTTTGGTTTGACCAGAATAATCGTCTGTTTGCGGCACCTTCGACCTGGCTTTCCCTGATTAGAAATGGGTATGAAGAATTCACTGAACAACTCCTGCTGATTCAGACAGAGAAAGAAAAACGCTATTACACAAAAACCGCCAGTGAATTGACGGAAACACCTTCCGGAAGAGTGGTCATTTCTCATGTTAATATTTTCAATGTCGAAAGTGGCATGCTGGATAGGGACCGGCACGTGGTCATTCATGGCAATTTGATCGAGGATATTCTGGCCGGCAATGAGGCCTTGCCGGATGATGCCGAATTGATTGATGGTCGTGGAAAAACGCTCCTACCCGGGCTTTTTGATATGCATACGCATCTGGACCGGTCACAAGGTATTCTCAATTTAGCCGCTGGAGTTACCTCCGTTAGGGATTTAGCCAATTCTTTTGATTTGCCCGAAATACGGGATGAATTCAATGAGAATACGGTTTTGGGGCCGCGAATTTTGATCATGAGTGGATTTATAGATCAGGCAGGCCCTTACGCAGGCCCCATCGGTAAAATTATTAGTTCTTTGCAGGAGGGGTTGGATGCCATTGGTTTTTATAAGGAAAGAGGGTATGATCAAATTAAGCTCTATAGTTCCATTGATCCGGCCTGGGTAAGGCCTTTAGCTCAGAAAGCGCACCGGTTAGGACTGAGAGTTTGTGGTCATATTCCGGCGCATATGCTCGCAGCAGAGGCTGTTGCTGATGGCTACGATGAAATTCAGCACATTAATATGATCGCTTTAAATTTCATGTCGGATACCATTGATACCCGGACTCCTTTGCGATTTTCAATGATAGGTGAAGAAGCACATACGATCGATGTACACGATACCGCTTTTATTTCTTTTGTCAATCTGTTGAAGAATAAGAATATAGTAGTGGATCCGACCGTTTCGATTTTTGAAGGGATGCTAACGACTAAACCAGGTGAACCGGATCCTCAATTTGCAGCGATATTAGATCGACTGCCTATCCAGATTAAGAGAGCTTTTTTTACCGGAGGTTTGCCAATTGCGGAAGGTAAAGAATGGCAATACAAAAAATCATTCGACAAATTGCTGGAAATGATCAAGGCTCTCTATGATTCGGGAGTGGTCATTGTGCCGGGAACTGATGCTATGCCTGGTTTTAGCTTACATAAAGAACTGGAAAATTATGTTAGAGCAGGGATTCCTCCGGAGGAAGTGCTGAAAATGGCGACCATTATCTCTGCACGGGTTACCGGCCATGAAGATGATCTGGGATCGATTGAAAAGGGCAAACTAGCAGATGTCATCCTGGTAGATGGGGATCCGGTGCAAAATATCAGTGATATCCGTCGAGTCGAACTTACCATTAAAGACGGCAATCTCTATCGGTCAAAAGATTTATATGAAGCAATTGGTGTTAAGCATTTTAAATAAAAAGGATTGTCCTTTATTTTTTTTAACCATTAAAATCGCAAATGATTGAATATAAGATTAAAACAAAATATCTCTTGCTGATCTTATATGGTCTCATTATAGCCGGCTTCTATGCCTGTAAGCGGGATCCTGTAAAATATTTTCAACGGGAAGGAAGAAATATACTTCTATCCGAATCTGAATTTAAAACGCAATTGGATATACTCCAACATCAGTTTAAATCCCGGGATTCAACAACAGAGGTTATTCCCGTATTTTTAGATAGCTTAAGAGGAGATACGGATTTAATCATAAGGTATAATTTTCGGGCCAGATTACCGGATGGAGAAGAGTTATTCCTTAATGCGCCGAAAGAAGGATTTTTTGAATTTTTAGGTAAGAAATTACCAGACTTTGAATTACCAACCTTGGAAGGAGATCTTCGAAAAATTAGTGATTTTTATGACAAACCATTAGTCTTGAATTTTTGGTTCAGAGCATGCGCGCCCTGTAAAATGGAAATGCCGCGACTAAATGAAATTAGAGATAAATATCAGGACCGGGTAAACTTTGTGGCCATTTGTCGCGATGATATGGATGAACTTAAAGGTTTTTTTGAGTACCATGATTTTGATTATTTGCAGCTGGTCAAAGCTGAAGAAGTTTCGGAAAAACTAGGTATTAAATCGTATCCTAAAAATATAGTTGTGAAAAAAGGTGGAGAAATAAGTCAGATTCTTGATGCACTATTGAATACCATAGATGAGGATGGAAATATTTATCCGGGAGAAGGACAGGAATTGATACGCGAAATAGAGAAAATTTTATAAGAAAGCAAGTTTGTGAAGGATTTTGATCAGGTTACCGGATTTGTCTATACGCTGGCAAAAGTTGTTATTGGGGCATTAGATAATGCTGATTTATCGGTTGCCGATCTGTCGAAAGTAGTTCATTTAAGTAGGGAACAAGTTCACCGAAAACTCAAGGCAGAAACTGGGCTCTCCACGGGTAAATTCATACGTTATATCCGTTTATTGTTTGCACTTCAGCATTTATCGAAAGAAGGGCTTTCTGTTCAGGAAATAGGTTATAAGGTTGGGTTTAATAATCCGGGATATTTTATCAAATGCTTTAAAGAAGCGTGGAAAATAACGCCTGGTGAAATCAGTCGTCAGCCTGATTTTAGGCCGGATTCTGAATTGCCCATAGTTAAATTTTACCTCCTTAAAGATTTGAATCATCTTTTGGTGGATGCTGGGGTACATATAGAGTCAAAAAGTACTGTTGTCTCAACTCCTGAAAGAAAATGGTCCCATCCGTTTATCATCTATCCGGTGGTTTTTCTGATCGCAGCCATAATTACCACAAAATGGATCAGGAATTACCAGCAAGCGAACAAGGTCATAAATCTTCAGGAGCGATTGGCAGTTATTCCCTTTATTAACAATACCGGAGACACCCTTCAAAAGCAGATTGGTGATATAGCAAGCAGTTGGATTTCGAGCCAGATCGATGGATTGGATAATATTCGCACTGTACCGTTTTTTACGATTAAGCAATACGAGGATTATCTAGGAGTTTTGCCTGGTGATGTGCAGAAAAGACCAACATTTGGTGAGGTAGTAGGCGCGAAGTATATCCTCCAGGGATATTATTTTTTAAAGGACGATCAATTGTATTTTGATACAGAATTGATTGATGCTCAAACCATGCAGTTGATTTATCACCTGCCCATGGTGTCAGGTAGCGTTGATCAAACCATGGAGTTAATTGAAACGGTGCGTTTGAAGATTGCCGGATTACTCACCAACCTCCAGGAAGTGTACCTGGGTAAATTGACCCCTCCCGGTTTGGATGCTTATGAGAGCTATTTGAAAGGTTTGCAGGCCATGGGAAAAGGAGACTTTTCCGTAAATACCAGAAACTGTTTTGAAAAAGCAATTGAGCTGGAACCTGATTTTGTCATGCCCCATCTTTATCGACTTTGGTTTTATTCTGATTCCAGAAGAGATTCAATCGTCGCGGAAATTGAAAGGTTACCAAAAATGACCGATTACGAAGCAAGAATTTTTAAACATCTAAAACTTCGGTTTAACCATAAATATCATGAAGACCTGGTGTTGTCCCTGGAAATGATCAGAGACTATCCTAAAGACTATTATTTCAATACCATGGCTGCTCATGAAGCAAAGTCACAATTTATGCCAAATCTGGCTATTGAGATTTTATCTACCCTACAGGATCCTCTCCAAAGTGATGCTGGTTTGATGTGGCATTATTTTAAGGTCAGAAATTATACTGAATCACTAATGGCGCTTGGTAAATATGAAGAAGCGTTAGATTATTTACAGAATATTCCCGGTGAATTTTTTAATTCCGCTATACCCGAAAGCTTGATTATAATCAAAGTTGCGCTGGGCCAAGATGTTTCCTCGATCGATAGTTTGATCAATAGCTACCACTTTGATGATAATAAGTTTGTTGCGGATCTATATGCTATCGCCGCCTATGAATTTACGTTGATAGATAAGATGTCTGCTGCCTTATTTTTTATTGAAAAGGCCAGTATGCTGATGAAAAACACCTCGGAACGCAAGGGCCATGGTTTTGACCTCGTAGATCTTTATTTTATATCTGGGCATTTGAATGAAGCGAAAAGTGAGTTAAACTTATCAAAGAGTCAAAGAGATGATGATTACTGGGCTTACCTCTGTTTTATTGAAGCCGCTCAGGGACATGCTGAACAAGCACTTCAGATTTTTGAAAAAGAATTGTCAGGTTCCTTCGTATTATGGCGAAGAAATGTTTTGGAATATCAACCCGAATATATAAAGGCAAGAATTTTCGCTCTACTTGGTGAGAAGGATAAAGCGATTTCCGCATTACAACTGGCTCTCAAAAGAGGACAACTTTGTCACCATTTGGACTTTGGTCGGGATATCTTTCTTAAGTCACTTTTTGGAGTTTCCCAATTCGAAAAGGTGATCGAACCTAAGGATTACACAGGAGATGTCACTATTGTTGAATAAAATAAATGTTTTGTAGGATCAATTGCAACAATAGATTCGGCTTACGTTCGACCTTTTTATTTGCTTGCAACATTCATTTAATCAAATAAAAAGTTATGAATCTGTTTCTAACCTATCGGCATTTTTTCACCATCATTTTCACCATCATTTCTGGCTCACTTCTCTCTCAGGAGATGAACACCAATGATGAGCCTTTGAGTCAGCAGGAGACCCATATCGCGATGCATGATTTTCCCAAGGATATGGTCATTAATCATATAGAAGGATGGGGAGGAATGACCGTAGCTGTGAATGAGATGCCGGCGGGATCAGACCTTGGTCCATTACTGGAAGGTCTTAAAAATAATAGTTGTCAGGTTCCTCACTGGGGGTATATGATCGCTGGTGTGCTTAAGCTCACCTATGATGACGGCCGGGAGGAGACCTTAAAAGCCGGTGATTTGTTTTACATGCCACCGGGTCATGTAGGAGTCGTAATGGAAGACATAAAAATTATGGATTTTAGCCCTCAAAAGGGAATGCACGATGTAATCAAACATATCGAATATAAATTGGCAGAATTTCAGAAACAAGATGCCAAGAACTAAGCGGTTGGTTATATAGTATTGCTTTTAATTCTCTCAAATCAGACGGTGGTCAGTATCAATTCTTGGTAAGGTGGTGAGGATTCAATCTCATATTGGTGCAATCCGGAATAGGCGGTTATTATAGCTCTGAGCTTTGTGAGTGATTACGTTGTTTTTTGCTCCAAAGATCTTTTACAGGGGTAAATGACTGGTTCACAGAATGATTTCTATCGCTTTTTTCGGTATCTTACCACTGATATAAAGTACTGATTAAGTAAACGATCACCTCAGAAAACTAGAGAATGAAAAACATTGCTGCAAAACTATTGCTCGGGCTTGCCTGTATTTTCCTGATCACCCCATTGTTTGCCCAAATAAATGATGGAGGGTCTTTACCACGGAGTTTCGCCTTAAATGGGAATTTTGATGATGCAACAGCAACTCCAATGGTCAGTCTACCTGATTTGGATCTGTCTGCCATTGTGGTTGAAGACAGTATAAATGACCTGTTAGGCTATAAGGCTCCGAGGTTCGGAGTACTTCTACCGGTAGATATTGGATGGAATCAGGGCTCATGGTCGGAGTTGTCTGGAGGGGATCGTATCTGGCGCATTAGAATCAGAGCTGTCGGAGCCAGCGCAACCAACTTTTATTTCGATGATTTTTATATGCCGGCAGGGGCCAAGATGCATATTTTTAGTCCGGATCATTCAGAGGTGATTGGTGGATTTGATGCCCGAAATAATTCGGAGCATAACATGTTTTCTACTTCGTTGATCCATGGAGAGGAGGCAATCATCGAGTATTACGAACCGGCATCCGCATTTGGTAAGGGACGGATTCATATATCCGATGTAAATCATGCTTATCGAATGATTGAGAAGCCTCCAAAATCTACTAAAAGAGATTTTGGTAATTCCGATCCTTGTGAAGTAAATGTAAATTGCTCGCCGGAAGGCGATGATAAGACACAGCAACGTGATGCAGTAGCTCGTATTCTGGTGCGTGCCGGTCAGGATGCTGGATGGTGTTCCGGAACGCTCATTAATAATGTTCGGCAGGATTGTACTCCTTATTTTCTTACTGCTTTACATTGCGCTGATGATGGAAACGGTAACATTGTCACCCAGAATGACTTTAATCAATGGGTCTTCTATTTTAACTACCAGGCAGCCGGTTGTACAAGTCCCACCAATGAAAATTCAGTGCCCAATAATACAATCACCGGAGCAAATGTACGTGCCGATAGTCAGGATCCCACGATCTCTACCGGATCAGATTTACTATTGTTGGAATTTCAAAATACAATACCACCGGCCTACAATGTTTTCTATGCAGGCTGGAATCGAAGCCCAAATGCAAGTACAGGTGGGTTTGGAATTCATCATCCGGCGGGTGATATCAAGAAGGTATCTACCTTTGCCGGAACAGCAACAGAGACGGGCTGGAATCAGGCAGGCGTAACCCATTGGTCAGTGACCTGGGTCGCCACCACTAATGGTCATGGTGTCACGGAAGGTGGTTCATCCGGCTCCGGGCTATTTGATACGAATGGCCGGTTGATCGGATCCCTCTCTGGAGGTAGTTCTTTTTGTAATTCTCCTAATAGTCCGGATAGCTATGGTAAGATGTCCTATCATTGGGACCAGAACGGTGCGGTAGCTGCCCGTCGTCTTAAAGATTGGCTTGATCCGGACAATACCGGAGTGATGACGCTCAATGGCACCTATGCTCCCTGTCAGGGTAATAATAATTTGGATGCAGGAGTGAGTACCATTATTTCACCGGCCAACGCTACCTTTGTGTGCGATAATCC
>JAGQWV010000444.1 GCA_020437045.1 Saprospiraceae bacterium
AAAAGCTGGGATTTGTGAAAACCTATCACATGAAAGAACTATTGGTTCATCCTGAAAATTTGCATTATTGGTTAACGCTGGAGAAAACTGGTTCGACAGATTGGGAAAAATTATATGATGGATATCAGGCTACGGTAGATTTTCCAGCTTATCCCTGGTATCAGGAGCATTTGGCAAAATACCCGGATGCCAGGGTTATTCTGACAGTGCGACCATTTGAAAAATGGTATAGTAGCATATATAACACAATCTGGAAAGCAGGCCCACAAACTCCACTGCAAAAGATCACTATGTTAATTAAATTACTTTTGAGCCCCCGGCTTAGAAAGGTAATTAAATGTGTCAAATTTGCTAAAAAGATGATTTTTGAGGTTGAACTCCAAGGTAAATTTGAAGATAAAACTTTTGCAGAAAAAGTCTTTAATGACCATATTGAGAAAGTTAAAGCCGCTGTCCCGGAAGATCGGTTGCTGATTTATGATGTCAGCGATGGATGGGCTCCTTTATGTCAGTTTTTAGGAGTGCCTGAACCCACTGAGCCGCTTCCTCACCTGAATAAAAAAGAAAACTTCCGCACCATGCTAAAAGGTCTGATGAAAGGGGAAATGGTAGGTGGTTAGAGATTTATTAATGGTGATTTGATTATTACTCCTCTGATAGTAATTAATGCACTTAAATCTAATGGTAATAACTTCGTAGTGTCTAAAATACCCGTATTGGGACTGATCGGGCATTGGCATGAATTGCCAGGCTGTCGGAAATTTTTCAATGGGTTAAGATGTTGACATTAGTGTTCAGTCTGCCAGCAATATACTTTTGTTGACCACGTTTTTGATGCAAAGAATTATTATATTTCCAATATCAAATTAACTATTGAAGCTACCCTGCAGGGGCTCCTGATTTTTAATGACTTATCAGAATTTATGCGCGACTTAACGATTGGCTTTATAGGGGCAGGAGATATTTCTGTCTTACATGCTGAAGCCATTGCCCAGATACCTTTTGCCAGATTGAAGGGACTTTGGAATATCACAGATGACTTAGCAAATGAAAAATGCAGACTTTTTAATTGCCACAAATATCCCACTGCTGAGTCTTTGGTAAATGATCCGGAAATTGATGCTGTTTTTATTTTGACGGTTCTGGAATCACATCATAAGTACACGTTGATGGCACTCCATGCTGGCAAGCATGTATATGTAGAAAAGCCAGTAGGTATGACTGTGGCGGAAATAGAGGAAATGGCATTAGCCGCAGAAGCTGCTGGAAAAGTTTGTATGCCGGGCCATAATTATATATATGAGCCGGGTGTGGTACGGACTAAAGAATTGTTACATTCTGGTAAATTAGGGCATCTAGTTTCGCTCTATGTGCTTTATAATATTCAACATCCTGAGATAGTGGCGGCAAGAATGCCTGGTGTCATTCGGCAAATCCTTACTCACCATGCATATATCACACTTTTTTTAGCCGGAGAACCATGGAAAGTTTCGGCCATGAAATCCACCATTCACTATGAAATTATAACCCAGGAAGATTTGGCGATGGCTACGCTTAAAATGAAGAATGGTGCACTGGTACATCTTTGTGCCAGTTTTGCTGCTGATGATCATGCCGGAGATCCCTGGACCATGATGATTAAAGCGATTGGCACCAAAGGAGCAACGCGTTACAGCTACCGGGACTGGGTGGAAAATATTCCGGCACAAGTCCATTCACAAACCTATTCAGCCTATCCTTATACAATCTTAAATGCAGACCAATATTTTTTAGAGAACTGTATTCGTAGGAATGAAGAACCTCATTCTACTTTAGAAGATGCGATTATCGCGCAAAAAATGGTAGAAGCGGTGGAAGTCTCTATCTCCGAGGAAAGAGTGGTGACCATTCAATAGTATTGATCTTAACCTGTATGCTTATAATCGGCATATAGTTGTTTTTTTTGGAATTGTGCATTTGTTGAATGGCAAATCAGTGGTTGTTTATTTGTCATTTGTCGTTGGTTTAAATGGCTCTTGTTGGATTTTGTTTTTGACCGGCGAAGGCTGTCTCTCTGGAGCAGTATTTATTTTTGTTGTTTCGAATGTTTCATTGAAATAGAAATCCCTTAGTAATCATCATTCTAAATAGAAAATATTTTTATTTACAAAAAAAGAATGTTAGATTTAAGAAGATGTGACAAATAACTTTTACTTAAATGAATCCCCTTAATTAAACCAAACTGCTATGAATCCCTAATGACCAGTTTATTCCCCCTCCTTCATTAATTTCTAGGAATTTTTTTCTTCCCTTTCAATTTTATTGGAGGCAATTAATAATGCTATCCGCACCCTGGTGCTTTCCAAAAATGAAAGCATGGGCATTATCACTTATCAACAAACGATACCTAGGCACGTTTCCTGCCAGGACTAAATTACTCGTAAAGAAATTAATTAAATTTTCAAATACTTAAATCATGAAAAAACTACTACTAACATCACTGAGCGTTTTTCTTTGTTTTTTCCTTTTCGCCCAAAAACTTCCGGAAGTGTTTTCCGCTATGCCTGTAACTATCAAGGATGGTCACTCAGCACCGGAAGTCACAAATTTTATAAAATCCGTAAATAGGGGAATGCACAAATACGGGAAGGGCATAAGTTTTTGGATGAGTTATGGAGATCGCGGTGAGCAGAAGAATCAACTAGTCTTTGGTTTCGCCTTTGATTACAGGCAAGCCCGGGACTATTATTTTCCAAAACCAGATGATAACTCAGCAGATGCAATTCCTCAGTTTAGAGCCTTAACAGAAATGATGGGCACTAATGGCATATCACTTGATCAAGATATATTTCAGATGGGAGACTACACTGATTGGGTTTGTGTTGCCTATGATCAATTGGTTAATCCTCAGGTCGGTGGATTAGTCGGAGTGCGTGAAATTCCCCTAACTAAAGGAAAGGAAATGGCATTTGAAAAATATGTCGCTAATGAACTTTATCCTGCTTTTCAGAAAGATAATCCCGGATATAATGTTTATGTATTTAAGGGGGATCGGGGAAAGGGAAAAGGTACTTATTCGCTTCTATTGTCTTTTCAATCAGTAAATCAACGCAACGAATTCTTTCCCACACCGGAGAGCAAACCAACGGAAGCATTTCAGAAAGCACAGGCTAAGGTAGCTGATGTGATGAAGAAATTTAATGACTACACAGACCATGCTGTCACTTCCAATCCTTATACGGATTATATTACGATCGATGTGGGAAATTAATTGATATAGTTTTCACAGGGTTAGAATGGGGGTGTATAAACTACACCTCTTTTAAGTTTGCATTCTCAGGGAGATATCGATCATTTTTAAAATGTGGAATTAGAATTCATGTTAATGGTGGTGTCATACTGGCCAATGTACCCCGGTTTCTTTCCAGCTTCGTGATGCAGCGGAATCAAGGACCGCTTCGCAGACTTTTTGTGTTTCGAGAGCTTCCCTGAAGGTAGGGGAGCATGGTTGACCGGTTTCCAAACTGGATAAAAAATCGGCAGCATGATGTACAAAAGTGTGTTCATAACCGATGCAGACACCGGGTATCCACCACCGTTTGATATAAGGCTGGTCGCTATCGGATACATGAATTGATCTCCAGCCTCGTACGACTGACTCATCATTGTGATCGAAATATCCTAGCCGGTTCTGGTCATGGAGGTCCCATCGAATTGAGCAGTGTTCGCCATTTATTTCAAAGGTGTAGAGAGCCTTCTGGCCCCTGGCATATCGGGTTGCTTCAAAAAGTCCGAGTGATCCATTGTCGAAGTGACCATGAAAAATACAGGCATCATCGATTCCCACTTTTTCGGTCTTTCCGGAGATTTGGTGTTTTCGCTCTTTGATAAAAGTCTCTGTCACTGCTGAGACATCTCTGATACCCCCATTTAGCCACATCGCAGTGTCAATGCAGTGGGCCAGTAGATCTCCGGTTACACCAGAACCTGCTGTTTTTACGTCAAGACGCCACAATGCCTCACCTCCTTGCGGCAGATCCGGATTGATTGTCCAATCTTGTAAGAAATTACTGCGGTAGTGAAAAATCTTTCCCATCCTTCCCGAGTCGATGATCTCTTTCGCGAGTGTGACTGCCGGTACTCTGCGGTAATTGTACCACACGGTATTAGGCACCCCGGCTGCCTCCACGGCATCTACCATCGATTGTCCTTCTTCCAGTGTTCTGGCCAGTGGTTTTTCGCAAAGGATCATTTTACCTGCCTTTGCCGCAGCGATAGCGATGTCGGCATGTACATCATTGGGGGCACAAATATCGACCGCATCAATGCTGGCATCCTCTATGATGTCTATCCAGTTAGTAGTTGATCTTTGATAATCCCATTGATCAGCGAAGGTCTTAGCCTTTCCCGGGGTCCGGGAGCAAACAGTTTTTAATATGGGTTTATATACCAATTCCGGAAAAAAATCACCAATACGCTTATAAGCGTTGGAGTGTGCCCGGGCCATAAATCCAGTTCCGATCATTCCGATCTGCAAAGGTTTTTTCGCCATCATTTCTATAAAATTATAGTAGGATCATTAACTTATTTATTCCTGCCAGCCGTGCATTTCTCTGACATTGATCATCGCCTGGAGAATGTCGTTCCAGGTCTCCTGACGGAGCATTACTGCATTGGAAAACATGCATCCATCCCAACAAATATGTTGCATTTTTTTGGTGAGGTTTCCCTCTCGATCTCTCAGCCAATAACCGGCATCATGCGCGATATCCAATTTTCCGTTTGGATCATTTGCCTGACAATGTCGACCGGTTTTATCATGTGATCCTGTACCATGCACGGTTCCGTCGTTTTGGGCTACATGAAAGTCAATTGTCCAGGGCCGAAGCGCACTCGTTAAAGTGATCAAACCCTCATGCAGTGCTTCCCGGTCTGCCCAATCGAAATCAAGGGGAAGAATTCGTTCATCAGGTTTGTTCACTCCTAAGAGATACAATAGGGTATGGGCCATGTCCGCCTGAAAACCGATATTCGGACGATCTACCGCCTGCAATGTCTCAATCATTGTTTTCCAACCATGCATGCCACCCCAACAAATTTCTCCTTCGGCGGCAAGACTTTCGCCATAGTCAGCAGCTATGTCACATGCTTCACGAAAAGTCTGAGCAATTAGTTTGGTGTTGTCGGAAGGATTCTGGGCCCACGTACCCGGATCAACAGATGAATCGATACGAACAATACCGTTTGGACGTATTCCCATTTGCCGTAGTTGCATAGCGATGTTACAGGCTTTTTTTACCTGTTCCAAAAAACGTTTTCTCTCTTCATGTTCTCCCATGGCTGATCCTCCTCCAGTGGGTGCCCAAACAGGAGCAACCACGCTGCCGATTTCCAATGCATACCCTTCAATTTTATCGTTTAATCTTTTGATGTCCTCGCTGCTACTATCGATGGAAAAATGGGGGTCAGCCAGGAAGAGATCCACACCATCAAACCTTTGGCCGTTCACTTCAGCATGGGCGGTTAATTCCAGCATTTTGTCCAGAGATATTGGCGGTTCAGAGTCCGGTCCTTTACCCACAACTCCGGGCCAAGCTGCATTATGTAACTTCGGATAGTTATTACCTGTCATTTTAATAGTTCATTTTTTGAAACTATTGAAAGATAAGGATTCTACATTCCTTACCAGAAAATTAATTTAGAAAATCTGACATTAAGTGCGCGAGTCTGGACAATATGTCCGGCATTATCTAACATGGAGGCTTTCATAACAAAAGGTTAATTGTCCTGTCCACCTCTATTTTTGGTGTACAGTAATCCGGTTAAATTTTATCTTTGGCTCTATAACATATTGACCTTATGAAAACCAAAATCTTGTTTCTGTTGATCCTGGCATATTTACCCTCTTTCGGCCAGACATTGTATGATATGCGGTGGTCATCCGCTGGGATTGATTATGCCGGTTTCATGGTTTATTTTAATGAGGAAGATATCTATATGCGGGTGGGGTATTCTTATAATGGAGGATATAATTTGACCCATACCGAATATCATTATGATACGGATTCTCGGAGGGAAGGGATCGCCATTATGGAAGGTCTGGAGTCTAGTTATGTCTATGCTCAGACAGATTCTGAATATGAACCATTTCATATTTTTTGGGCTACGGATGACAACAACCAATGGGTTGGACCTTTGGCGTTGGATAATTATGATTTAAACAATGACAACTATGATAATCTGTCCGAGGTTAAATTGATCGAGCTGAATCCGAATACCTTGACGGCGGAGTACCTCCAATGGTTTTATACTCCTGAAGATCCCGATTATTATGCACTGTTGGGTATTCAGCAGGACAATAATAATCAACCGGTGGTTAATGCAAATGCCCAGGGATCAACATTGCACTTGATTATGATTGCTAATACATTGATTCCGGATATTGGCCCTTCCACCAATTTGGACATGCATAATGCTTCTAATGAGTTTGAAGGAATTGCCGATGTTCTGAAAATGAATTTTAATAAAATCGTCATTGCCGACAAAAATTTCACGAAAGATCAGGTGATTGGCACTTTACAAAACTTTTATCCGTCACCCAATGATGTCGTGGTGGTGATGTATTCCGGTCATGGTTTTAGATTTTCCGATCAGACGGAAAAATTTCCTCAACTGGACTTTCGCTATAATGACTATCAGGAATTTGGACCGCAGACCTGCATGAACCTTACGGAAGTTAATCAACTCATTGCCCGAAAGGGAGCCCGGCTAAATTTGATTATTGGTGATTGTTGTAATTCCGATATTGGTGTTCCAAGGCAAATTGGTACTACTTTCCTTGGAGCGCGATCTACTGTTAATGCCAGCGTTCCTAAATTACAAAAGCTTTTTCTTGAGTCTAGTGGTACGGTGATTGCAGCCGGCTCGAGTCAGGGTGAATCTTCCTGGGGATCAAATAATAATGGTGGCTTTTTTACCAATAGTCTCATTGGATCCTTACGTGAGGAAGTGAGTGTACTCCGGTCCGATGATGAGCCCCGTTGGGAAGATGTCTTAGAACAGGCAGCTAAAAGTACGGTTACCAAATCTCAAATGTGTCAGGTTTGCAAGCCTCAGCATCCGATCTATGACGAAAACATAGCGAATAATTGAAACTAATTTAATCGGTGCTTTGGAAAGACTGATCAAAGCTTAGTACGCGGTATTTCAGAAACACCCTATTTCTTCTGTTTTCTATATTGCCTTTCGATGGTTAATACACCAATCCACCACGGCAGGCAATTCGGACCAATCCGGCCAAGCCTCGGACGTGCAATTTTTCGATCAGATTTCTCCGGTGTGTTTTAACGGTATGTGCGCTGATATGCAGTAGACCGGCAATTTCTGCTGAGGTAAACTCTTCTGCTATCAGGATTAGAACTTCTCTTTCGCGAGTGGAAAGATTTTGCAATGAATTGGAGGTTGAATAGGAGTAACTATTCATGCTTAGGTTTTTTGAGATTACCCTCTAATAATACGATACTTTCCTTAGTAGTGGAAGATTTTTTTGTAGAGGCTGGAAAAGTAATAGAAATTGTCAAATATTGATATTATTCAATAACCAGAATTCCGGCGATACCT
>JAGQWV010000445.1 GCA_020437045.1 Saprospiraceae bacterium
GCGACGCTCCTTTTGGCGTTTCTGCCCTTGGCAAATTTACCAGAGGGATCCGGTGATTTTATCAGATCGTTGCCCATGGCCGTGATGCTGACGGTTTTGGCATCGCTTTTCGTCTCGGTTACGATTATTCCTTTTTTAGCCAGTGTCTTATTAAAAGGACATGAGAAGACCAGTCAGGGTGAGGGAAATTATTTTTTCCGTTCTTTCAAGAAATACATTAATGATCCCTATCAGCGATTATTGAAATGGAGTGTCAAACATCCGGTGATTACTTTATTGGGAGCAGCACTGATTTTTGCTTCTTCTTTTCTTTTGATTCCTAAATTGGGTTTGAGTCTTTTTCCCGCTTCCGAAAAACCCATTGTAATTATTGATATTGAGACCGAACCGGGAAGCAATTTAAATCACACAGACCGGGTGGTTCGTAAAATCGAAAATTATCTTTTATCAAAACCGGAAGTTCGACGACTGGGTAGCAATAGTGGAAAGGGAAATCCGCGCATTTACTATAACGAATTTCAAAAACAAAGTTCAGATAATGTCGGTCAGATTATGGTGTATCTTGATGACGATGCCAGTGTGCCGGAAATTACGGCAATTGCTGACGATCTACGGAGAGAGTTGGATGCTTATGCCGGTACCCGGATTGAAGTACGACGATTTCAACAAGGTACACCGGTTTCTGCACCTATCGAAATGAGAATAATAGGAGATGATCTCGACACCCTGGAAACGCTCAGTGAAAAAATGGAATCTATTATCCGCACAACTGATGGCCATTTATATGTGCGAAATGATTTAAAGTATAAGAAATCGGAATTTAATATCCGGATCGATAAAGAAAAAGCCGGTCTGTATGGGCTGACCACGGCAGAGGTAGCCAAGACGGTAAGATTGGCGATTGCCGGTATAGAAGTCGACGAATTACGATCAGATAATAGTGATGAAATCGAAATACAAGTATCTATTCAAAAAAATAGTATTAATGCCCTGGAAAATTTTGATCGAATTTATGTGACGTCGCTTGGTGGTGATCTGGTGCCACTTAAGACTATTGCCAATATTTCTTTAGAACCGTCACCACCGGTGATCAGGCATTATAATAAAGAGCGCTACAGCCAGGTGAGTTCCTTTGTTCAAACGGGTTATAATACCGATAAGATGACTGATGTAATCATCGACCGGATTAATAATGAAATAAAATTACCACAAGGATATCGCCTGATGGCTGCAGGTGAGCGACTTTCGCGCGAGGAGTCTTTTGGCGGAATCGAGACGATTATTATTTTGACGGTTTTTGGTTTACTGGCTATTTTAATATTGGAGTTCAGAACCTTTAAATCAACCCTGATTGTACTGAGTGTAATTCCGATGGGATTCATTGGCGCTCTGGTGGCTCTATGGATTGCCGGTGAGACGCTATCGTTTGTGGCAACAGTAGGAATTATTGCATTGGCAGGTATCGAAATTAAAAACTCTATTTTAATGGTTGACTATACCAACGGTCTCCGTGAAAAAGGTATGGGGCTCTACGATGCAGTCATGGATGGAGCAGAGACGCGGTTTTTACCGATTTTACTGACTTCGCTCACCGCCATTGGAGGTATGACCCCTTTGGTTTTAGAACACAGTCCGTTAATTAGTCCTTTAGCAATTGTGCTGATCGGAGGTTTAGTAAGCTCTACCTTATTAAGTAGATTAGTTACGCCTGTATTATATTATTTAATTCCGCCTAAGGTGGAGATAGTGAAGGTGTGAACAAGGGACAGTTGTTTCATAAGCCGACGAATGTAGATCTTGCCTGGCTACCTGTTTTATTTATGATTTGACCTGACAGTTCGCCGTTCTCCATATTTTGAAAGAATCGATTTATTAACAATAGAAACTCCGTAACCTGGGGGCATTAAATTGTAAATCGTATATCCTTCAATCTATAATTTTGTCCGCGAATTTTCGCAAATGCACAGGAATGAACGACCTTTGAAAGTTACTTCCTGACCAGAGAACTTTGATTGGTAATGGATTATTCCCAAAAATTCCTATTCGTATATCGGATATCCGCAATCGCAAATCATATGTCGTCAGTCGCAAATCGGATCTCACAACTCATTGCTCACTTAACTGATATAAGTCAATATATTTTTGATCAAGCTGTTCACTGTCCTTATATTTTATTCTTAAACCAGCTAGCTTTTCTTTAAGGTCTTTGACTACTTCAGTATAAGCTGGATCGTTGTACACATTTTTCATTTCATTTTTATCTTTTTTCCGATCATATAATTCCCATTCATCAACATCAAAATAAAAATGAACTAGTTTATAATCTTTTGTGACGATCCCGTAGTGTCTTTTCACCATATGAATGGCAGGGTATTCATAATAATGATAATAGACTGCATCCCGAAAGTGTACAGTGTCTCCCTTAAATAGAGGAATTAGACTCTCACCCTGCATGTCTTCCGGTGGATTAATCCCTGCCGCTTCCAGAAATGTTTGTGCATAATCCAGGTTCTGCACCATCTGAGAATTTCGGGTACCTTCCTTGATCACTCCGGGCCAGCGTACGAGAAGAGGTGTTTTAAAAGATTCATTATAAATAAATCGTTTGTCAAACCAGCCATGCTCTCCCAGATAAAACCCCTGATCAGAGGTGTATACGACAATGGTATTTTCGGTTAGATTATGCTGGTCGAGATAGTCAAGTACTTTACCGACACCTTCGTCGACAGCGGCAATACAGCCCAGATAATCCTGCATATAACGTTGGTAGCGCCATCTCATGAGTTCTTTTTTGGACATAGCTGGATATTGACGGATAAATTCCTCATTCATAGGGCGATAGACGGCATCCCATTCGGCCCGCTGTGCTGGTGTCTGACGGCCTACGGTGCTGAAAAAGCTTCGCTTGTCTCTTGAGGAAGTCTCGGGAATATTTAATTGATCCATGACATCAGGGTATACCTTGCTATCAGCAGACCAATCCATATGCGTGAATATATTCATTTCGGCACTGGCTGCTGCCTGGCCCCTTCCTGAATAATCATCGAAAAGTGTCTCGGGTTCGGGAAACGTTTTATGGATATAGTCCTGATAGTGCCTGGGTGCGGGTAACCAACGTCGATGAGGTGCTTTGTGCAGATATGCCAGGAAAAAAGGTTTAGTGCTATCTCTTTCCGTATCCAGCCAATTCAACGTCATGTCTGTGATGATATCAGTTGTATAACCTTCGAGATGAATTATGCCATTTTTTTTGGTGATAAAATCAGGATTATAATAATTTCCTTGTCCGGGCAATATTTTAAATTCGTCGAATCCTTTGGGATTATTTCCAAAATGCAGTTTTCCAAACATAGCGGTCTGATAACCGTGCTCGTGTAATATCTTAGGAAAGGTAATATTCGTCGTGTCGAAAGGAAAGCGATTATCAATTTTACCATTGATGTGACTGTGTTTGCCGGTAAGTATCACTGCACGCGATGGTGCGCAAATGGAATTAGTCACACAGGCGTTCAAAAATAATAGTCCTTCGTTGGCAATGCGGTCGATATTCGGAGTGTTAATTAATTTATCGTTATATGCACTGATCGCCTGATAAGCATGATCATCAGCCATAATAAATAAAATATTAGGCCGACTTTTTACGGGCTCATCATTATTTGAATGGCAAGAGAGGAAGAGCCAGTAAATCCATAATAAAATCAAAAAAGTTTTATTCATTAGTAGATGTTCGCATGGGTTATGTTGAATTATTTTAATAAGATTTTTGATGAGGTCCGAGGCGCAAAACGCAGATGTAGCCGTAGCTACAGCGAGACTTTGCAACGAAGGAGATCGCAAAAAGATATTTAAA